>DATMCA010001195.1:0-5248 GCA_035559015.1 Umezawaea sp.
CATCGCCGCCCGGTCGGCGTGCCCGACCAGTTCGGTGAACCGAAGCCGCGCGGCGGCCTCGGCCAGCCCCGCGGGCAGCGGCGCGGCGGCGGTGGCGTAGCGGAACTGGAACGGCCGCCAGCCCGCCGCGACCGCGTCCCGCGGTGCGCCCACCCGAGCCCAGAAGTCCTGCCACACGGCCGGATCGAGCGCCTCGACCTCGAACAGCGTGCCGTCGGCGCTGCGGAACGGTGGACCGCCCGGCCCGATCGGCGCGGCCTCCCCGTCCGGCGCGCCCGCCGCCGCCAGGTACTGCGACACGGTGAGCAGCGCGGCCTGGGCGACGCTGGTGGTGACGTCGTGCGCGGTGCCCTGCCGCAGGCGCGCCAACCGTTCCGCGAGCAGGCCGGTCCCGGCCAGGACCCCGGCCGCCGTGCCGCAGTAGTCCAGTCCCAGCCCGGCGGGGGACCCGGTGCTGCGGCCGTGGACGTGCGTCGGCCCGCAGACCGCCTGGGCGGTGACCTCGTCGACCACCTCCCCGCCGCGCACGGGACCCGCCCACCCGACGTCCACGCCGCCGGTGCCGGTGACGTCGACCCGCGCCGGGAGATCCGCCGCGTCCGGGAACCTCGCGACCTCCGCACCCGACTGCTCCAGGAGCGCGCCGAGCACGTCCGCGGCCGCCGAGGTCCCCCGCACGGTGACCTCGGTTCCCACCAGGGGCGGATCGGTCGACGTCCGGTCGAGGTGCAGGGTCACGGTGCCTCCTGTGCCTGGGGTCGTTGTCCCCCAGGAGTCGGCCGGTCGCCCGTTCGGGTTCCCGGACGGTGAGAAACTGTGAGAGGGGTTCTTCTTTGCTTGACAAGGTTTCCGGTTTCGTGGTGGACCTCGTGCAACCCGACGAGACCGTGCTCGACGCGGGTGGGTCACGGGCTCGTGAGGCGATGAGCGCCCTGCACGTCGAGGCCAGGGCGCGCGGTCTGTGGGCCCTGCCGCTGCCCCTGGAGCACGGCGGCGGGGGTCTCGGCCTGGCGGACTACTTCGCGCTGGCGGAAGCGGAGGGCCGCAGCGACCACGGGCCCGCGGCGCTGGGATCCGCCGCCCTGCTGGACGTGCGGATGCTGACCGAGCACGCCGCTCCCCCGGTGCGGGAGCGGTACGTCGGCGCGCTGGTGGCGGGCCGGATCACCGGCGCCTACGCGATGACCGAACCCGAGGTCGCCGGGTCGGACCCGGCCGGGATCCTCACCCGCGCCGACCGGGTCTCGGACGGCTGGCTGCTCTCCGGCCGCAAGTGGTTCACCACCGGCGCGGCGGACGCGGCGTACTGCACGGTGCTGGCCCGGTCGCCGAAGGGCCTCTCGTCGTTCGTGGTGCCGACCGGGTCACCCGGTTTCCGCGTGGTGCGCGAACTCCCGGTGCTCGGCGCGGCGGGGCAGTACGAGATCGCGCTGGAGAACGTACTGGTGCCACAGGAGAACCTGCTCGGCGACGAGGGTTCCGGTCTGGCCATCGCGGGCGGCAGGCTGGCGCTGGGCCGGACCCTGCGCTGCCTGCGCTGGATCGGCCAGGCGGAACGGGCCTACGACCTGATGTGCGAACGCGCCAGGACCAGGCGGACGGGTGACGGCGTGCTCGCCGACCGGCAACTGGTGCGGCAGCACGTCTTCGAGGCGCTGCTGGCCATCCGCTCCGCCCGCGCCCTCACCCACCAGGCCGCCGCCCTGGTCGCGGAGGGGCGGCGGGCCCGCGTCGAGATCGGCCTCGCGAAGGTCGCCGCCGCCCGGACCCTGCACCGGGTGGTCGACTCCGCGGTGCAGGTCTTCGGTTCCGAGGGGCTGACCCCGGACACCCCGCTGCCGATGCTCGCCCGACTCGGCCGCACCGCGCGCATCCTCGACGGCGCCGACGAACTGCACATCAGCGCCACGGCTCGGGCGGTGCTCGCTCAGAGGACGTGAGCGCCGACGTGGCCGCCGACGATCGCCAGCGCCAGCGCCAGGAAGAAGTCGCCCCACACCAGTTCGTGGTCGACGGCGACACCGGTGCGCGAGTCGTAGCACCCGTTGCGGAGTCCGCCGTCGACGAGGTGGTCGTCCACCAGGCGGCGCAGGACCGCAGCGGCTTCGTCGTACCGCTCCAGCTTCAGCAGCGCCACCGCCGCGATGGCGGCGGCCGAGGTGTCGAGCGGACCGTCCGAGCCCACGGCGAACGGGACGTGCGCGGGCCACGAGTTCGCCGCCGCGTGCGCGGGTTCGGTGAAGTCGTCGCCGAGCCAGGTGACCGCGTCGGCGGCGGCGAGCAGCAGCCACGCGTCGCCCCGGCTCCAGCCGATCGGCGGAGTGGCCTCCGGGCGCCAGGTCCCGTCGTCCCACGACCACCCCGGCGCGCCCGAGCACAGCCGGAGGTGGTGTCCGGTGTGCGAGCGGGCGATCCCGTGGTTCCCGGCCCACACCAGCAGCGGCAGCGTGCCGGGGACGCCGTCGATCCGGGCGCGCACGGCGGGGGTGTCGCCGAACGCGGTCCCCCACGGCACGACACCCGCCCGCGCGTCGAACCGGCTCGCCAACGACCGCGCGCCGCGAAGCGCCAGGCCCATCGGCGCGGTCGACAGGCCGAGCCTGCTGCCGGCCGCCGCCCCGTACCAGAGGATCAGCCCCTGCGTCGCGGTGTCGGCGTCGGCCCAGCACTCCAGTCGAGCGCTCCAGGTCTCCGCGTCCCGCAGCGCGCGCGGGGTGCCGATCACCTTGGCGCGCAACCACAGCAGGCCGACCCAGCAGCCCGCCGCCCACGAACCCCGTGCGGTGGTGCGCCACGTCCCGCCCTCGGCGTGCAGCGGGAAGCGGTCGCCGACCTCGACCAGGGTCTTCTCGACGCGGTCGAGCACGTCCTCCAGCGCCGTCACGCCCGCGCCCGCCAGCCCGCGACGACCACCGCGGCGGCGGCGAACTCCAGCGCCACCAACGCCCAGCCGACCCCGTAGCCGCCGACCTCGACGAGGAGCCCGAACAGCGGAGGGCCGACGGCGAAGCCCGCGAAGAACCCGGCGGACACCAGTGCCGAGTCGCGGCCGGTGCTCCGCGGGGTCGAAGCGGCGACCACCGAGAGCATCGACACCGCGTTGGCGGCCACCGCGAACGCCCCGACCCCGAGCACCCCCACCCACGCCAGCCCGGCCCACGTGTGCGGTGCCAGCAGCAGCGAGAGCGCGGCGAACACGGCGGCCGCGCACAGCGGGAGCAGCACCGCGCCGGGTGGACGGGCCGCCGACACAAGCCGTGACCAGGCGACCCGGCCGGCGATGCCGGTCACGCCGAGCCCGGCCACCAGCGCGGCGGCACCGCGGGAGGTGAAGCCGAGGTCCTGCGCGGCGAACAGGGCGACGTAGGTGTTGACCGCGGCGATGCCCGCCCCCAGCAGGACGGAGAACCCCAGCAGCCACCACACCGTCGGCCCGGCGGACAGCGACACCGCCAGGACCGGTCGTCGCGCGGGTGCCGGATCGGCGGGGAGCAGCAGGCCCGCCGGCGCGAACAGCAGCGCGAGACCCGCGGCCGTGCCGACGGCCGCCCGCCAGTCGACGCCGTCGGCCAGCCAGGCGAGGGGCAGCCCGGCGACGAACGCGCCCAACTGCACCCCGGACTGCTTGACCCCGATGAGCCCACCGCGCCGGGCGGGCGCCACGGCGGCCGCGACGACCTTGTTGGTCGACGGGTTCGCCAGGGCCTGCGGCACTCCGGCCAGTCCCACGGCCGGCACCAGCACGAGGTAGTGCGACGCCGTGGCGAACACGGCCAGCGCGATCCCGCTCACGCCGAACAGCGCCACCGCCGACCGCCGCGCCCCGACCGCGTCCACGACCGGGCCGATCACCAGCGACAGCACGGCCGCCACGCCGAACCCGGCGGTGACCAGCGCCCCCAGCAGCGGCCGGGTGATGGTGAACTCGGCGGTCAGCGCGGGCGCCAGCGTGCCGAGCAGGAACAGCGGCAGCATCGAGAACGCCATCGCCGCCGTCAGCACCGTCGGGACCACGACCCGCGCGCGGAGCCCCCGGTCGGACGGCGGTGCCGGTGGTGCGGTCATGCACGGCCTCCCTGGCCACCGAACGTCGGTGTCAGTGCACAGGTCGGCTCGGCACGGCCTCCGGTTCCCGCGTGTTCGGTGGTGCCGGGCACCACCGAACACGCCAGGCGGTCGCACCCGTGACGTCGAGCCGGTGGCCGTGGTGGCGGACCGGCGGGACGTGACGAGGCCGGGACGCGCGGCGGGCGAAGGGGGTGCCCGCCGGCGCGTCCGTGGTCGGCCCGCTCGCACAAGCGGTTCGACGCGGAGGGAGTCGTGCGCTCGGCGCGGGAAGTTCCGGCGACTTCCGCGGTTCGCCCGATCGGGCGAGGCCGCGGGTCACACGGCGCCCGAGTCCTCCGCGCCCCTCGCCCGCAGCAGGTCCTCTCGCGCACGGGCCACCCGTGAGCGGACCGTCCCGATGGGACATCCGCAGACCTCGGCGACCTCGGCGTAGGACAGGCCGAACACCTGGGACAGCACCAGTGCCTCGCGGCGCTCCGGCGTGAGGTCCGCCAGCAGCACGTTCAGGTCCACGACGTCCTCGAACCCGGTGGCGCCGCGCTTCCACGCGTGGGCGTCGGACACCTTGACATAGTCGGCGGCCCACGCGATCGACGGTCGGGCCACCGCGGCGCGCACGTGGTCGACCACGGTGCGGCGGGCGATGGACAGCAGCCAGGTCCGGGCGGACGACCGGCCCTCGAAGCCGGGGAGGCTCCGCAGGGCGCGCAGGTAGACCTCCTGCGTCAGGTCGTCGGCCTCCCGAACGCTGGCGAGGTGGGCCACGAGCCTCCACACGTCACGTTGGGTGGTGCGGATGAACAGTTCGAGCGCCGCCCGATCACCTGCTCCTGCGGCCAGTGCACTGGCTGTCACCGCGTCGTCGTCGCGAGTAGTGGACACGGTCGATGAGGTTAACCCAGGAGTGAATGGGAACTTCTGCTCCTCTTGGAGCGACAATCTCTCCGTGGACTGCGACATCTGCCGTGAAGCCCTGTCGGCGCGATCGGACGGCGAGGCCGAACCCGTGCCCGCCGAGGTCACCGACGCGCACCTGGAGCGGATCCGCGAGGTCGACGGTGCGGTGCATGCCTTCCTGCACGTCGACGAGGACGGCGCCCGCGAGACCGCCCGTCGGGTCGACGCGCAGCGCGCAGCGGGGGAGCCGCTCGGGCCCCTTGCGGGCGTACCGCTGGCTCTC
>DATMCA010001196.1:0-2689 GCA_035559015.1 Umezawaea sp.
GGCATGGGGTGCCGGTTTCCCCGTGCCAACGGCCCTGACGAGTTCTGGCGGCTCCTGCACGACGGCGTGGACGCGATCAGCGAGGTGCCGCGGGACCGGTGGAACGCCGACGACTTCTACGACACCGATCCCGCGGCCCCCGGGAAGATGATCACGCGCTGGGGCGGCTTCCTCGACCACGTCGACCACTTCGACCGCGAGTTCTTCGGCATCTCACCGCGCGAGGCGAACGCCATCGACCCCCAGCAGCGGGTGCTGCTGGAGGTCGCCTGGGAGGCGCTTGAGGACGCGGGCCAGACGACCGCGGCGCTCGCCGGCTCCGACACCGGTGTGTTCGTCGGCATCAGCAGCTACGACTACGCCCTGCTGCAAGCGTCCCGTTTGGACGCCGTCGACGCGTACTGGGGCACGGGTGTCGCCCTCAGCATCGCGGCCAACCGGATCTCGTACCTGCTCGACCTGCGCGGCCCGAGCCTCGCCGTCGACACGGCGTGCTCGTCGTCCCTGGTGGCCCTGCACAACGCGTGCCAGAGCCTGTGGACCGGGCAGTCGGGACTCGCGATCGCCGGTGGTGTGAACACGATCCTCTCCCCCGCGTTCGGGATCAACTTCACCAAGGCGGGCGTCATGGCCCCGGACGGGCGCTGCAAGACGTTCGACGCCTCGGCCGACGGCTACGTCCGGGGCGAGGGCGCCGGTGTCGTGGTGCTCAAGCCGCTGGAGCGCGCGCTCGCCGACCACGACACCGTCCGGGCGGTGATCCGCGGCGGCGCGGTCGGGCAGGACGGGCGCACCAACGGGCTGATGGCGCCGAACGGGCGGTCGCAGGAGGACCTGCTGCGCGCCGCGCACCGGCACAGCGGCGTGGAGTCGAGCGACATCGACTACGTCGAGGCGCACGGCACGGGGACGCTCCTCGGCGACATGATGGAGGCGCAGGCCCTCGGGAACGTGGTGGGGCGGAACCGCCCGGCGGAACGCCCGTGCGTCATCGGCTCGGTCAAGTCGAACATCGGCCACCTGGAGGCCGCCGCCGGGATCGCCGGCGTGATCAAGGCGGTGCTGATGCTGGAGCACCGGCACATCCCCGCCAGCCTGCACGTCGAGAACCCCAACCCGCGGATCGACTTCGACTCGCTGCGGCTGCGGGTCGCCCGGACCCCGGTGGCGTGGCCGCGGCACGGGGGTCCGGGCCGGATCGGGGTCAGTTCCTTCGGCTTCGGCGGCACCGGTGCCCACGTGGTGATCGAGGAGCCGCCACCCGTCCGCGACCGGCGGCCTGCGGACGGACCCGTGCTCGTCCCGCTCTCGGCCAGGAGCCCCGAATCGTTGCGGGGCACGGCGGAGCGGTACCTGAGTGTGCTCGAAGGCGACGACCGGCCGGACCTCGCCGACCTGGCCTACACCGCCGGTGTCCGCCGCTCGCACCACCGCCACCGCCTCGCGCTCGTCGCCGGCTCCCACGCCGGGGCCGCGGCCCGGCTCCGGGCCTATCTGGCGGGCGATCCCAGCCCGGGCTTGGCCTCCGGCGACTCGGGCCCGCGTCGCCACCGCGGGCTGGTCTTGGTCTGTTCGGGACAGGGACCGGTCTGGTGGCCGCTCGATCCCGCGCTGCACGAGGAACCGGCGTTCGTCGCCAAGCTGGAGGAGTGCGACCGGCTGGTGCGCGCCGAGGCCGGGTGGTCGCTGCTCGACCAGCTCTGGGCCGACGCGCGCACGTCCCGGCTGGCCGACGCCGACTTCTGCCAACCGGCGTTGTTCGCCGTGCAGGTCGCGCTGGCCGACCTGTGGCGGTCGCGCGGCATCGAGCCCGTCGCCGTGGTCGGCCACAGCATGGGCGAGGTCGCGGCGGCTCACCTGTCGGGCGCGCTCACCCTGGCGGACGCCGTCCGCGTCATCTGCCGACGCGGCCAGGCGATCAGGACCGTGTCCGGCCGCGGCCGGATGGCCGCCGTCGAACTCGCCGCCGAGGCCGTCCGGGACGAGCTGCGCGGCGTGGAGAACCGCGTCTCGGTGGCGGCGGTCAACGCTCCGACGTCGACGGTGATCTCCGGCGACCCGGACGCGGTCGAGGAGGTCGCGGCCGGGCTCCAGGCACGGGGGGTCTTCTGCCGGGTGCTCCAGTCGGTCGACTTCGCGTCGCACAGCCCGCAGATGGAACCCCTCGTGGCCGGCCTCGCCGACGCCCTGTCCGATCTGGGGCCGACGTCGCCGCGGCTGCCGATGTACTCGACGGTGACGGGCGAAGCGGTCGCCGGGGACTCCCTGGACGGTGAGTACTGGGCCGCGAACATCCGGACCCCGGTGCTCTTCGCCTCGGCGGTGGACGCGCTCCTGCACGACGGTCACGACGTGTTCGTCGAGCTCTCGCCCCACCCCGTGCTGCTCCCCGCGATCGCGCAGACCGCGCAGGGCCGGGAGATCACGACGCTGCCGTCACTGCGCCGTGACGAGCCGCCGAGCGACGTCGCGCTGACGTCGCTCGGCGCCCTCTACGCCATCGGCTTCGAGCCCGACTGGAGAGCGTTGCACCCGGAGCCGCGTCAGCCGGTGCGGCTGCCGGGCTACCCCTGGCAGCACGAGCGGAGCTGGCTGTCCACCGGCGCGGCGCCGCCCGCCCGCAGCGGTGGCCATCCCCTGCTCGGTCTTCACCTGCGGCTCGCCGGTGAGCCGGGGAGCCACGTCTGGG
>DATMCA010001197.1:0-2632 GCA_035559015.1 Umezawaea sp.
TGAGGGATTACCGATCGGCGTGCAATTAATGGGTCCGGCCGACAGCGAGCCACTGCTGATCTCGCTTGCCGCCGAGCTTGAGGCGGTAAACGGCTGGGTGACCAAGCAGCCCGAGCCGTGGTGGACCGAGCACGCCCGAGACGGCGGAAGCGGTGTTTCGGCGTAAGGTGCCACGACGTGGACGTATGGCGTTGCGCAGGCGTGATGTCGGCCGTCGTCGGATTGTGTGCCGCCATCGCGGGCACGCCCGCCGCAGCCGCCGACAACAAGCGGCTCAACGACGGTGTCGTCGCGAACGTCTACACGATCCAGCACCAGCACGGGTGCGGCAACGACGTGAAGATCAACCCGGCGCTGCAGTTGGCCGCGCAGTGGCACACCGACGACGTGCTGAACAACCGGACGCTCGACGGCGACATCGGGTCGGACGGGTCGACACCGCAGGCGCGGGCCGATGCCGCCGGCTACAAGGGCGTCGTCGCCCAGACCGTCGCCATCAACCCGGCACTGGCGATCAACGGCGTCGAGATCATGAACCAGTGGTACTACCGGCCCGACTACATGGCGATCATGGCGAACTGCGCCAACACCCAGATGGGCGTATGGTCGGCGAACTCGTTGGACCGCTCGGTCGTCGTCGCCGTCTACGGCCAGCCGGCCTAGCGATTTCGGCGTGATTACCTGCGCTGAGCGCAGTGTCTGGTTTCGGGACATCGCTGACAGTTGTATGTCTCGGGACATCGCTGACACCTGAGTAGGGCTGGCGACCAGGATGGTCCATGGCCCAGAAGGTGACGGCGATGGATATTCGTGCCGCGACGGCGTTGGCCGGGCAGGTGGACAACGTGGCGGAGTTCTGCCGCAGCCAGCAGATCAGTCGGGAGACGTTCTACAAGTGGCGGAAGCGTTTCTTGGAGCAGGGTTTGGACGGGCTCGCCGAGCGGTCTCGTCGGCCGGCATCGTGTCCGGGGCAGACGCCAGCAGGGGTTGAGGAAGCGGTGCTGCGTCGGCGCAAGCAGCTGCTCGAGCAGGGCCTCGATCACGGCCCGCAATCGATTCTGTGGGCGTTGCGGCGTGAAGGCCTCGACGCGGTCCCGTCGCGGTCAACGATCTGGCGGATCTTGATCCGCCACGGCCTGATCACTCCGCAGCCGCAGAAACGCCCGAAGTCAGCGACGAAACGATTCTGTTTCACCCGGCCCAATGAATGCTGGCAATCGGACTGGACGCAATGGCAGCTCGCCGATGGATCGGTGGTAGCCGTCGCCGGCAGCATCGATGACCACTCCCGCTACCTGACCGGCCTGCAATCCGCCCCGGGCGCGGGTAGCGCGGAGTTGGTGTGGTCGGTGATGCTGGCCGGGATCGCCGAGTGCGGGATTCCGTCGATGTCGTTGACCGACAACGGCTTTGTCTATACCGGACGGCTACGCGGATATGAGTCGGCGTTCGAGGCCAACCTGCGTGCACTGGGTACCCACACCATCAATTCCTCCCCGCGCCACCCGCAAACGTGCGGCAAAATCGAGCGGTTCTGGCAGACGCTGAAGAAGTGGCTCCGCGCCCGCCCGGCCCCAGCCACCATCGCCGCGCTCAACAACTCACTGGAACAGTTCCGCGGCTTCTACAACCACCACCGCCCGCACCGAGCGCTGCGCGGGGCAACACCGGCCGAGGCGTTCACGGCGACCGCGCCCGCCCAGCCCGCCACACGTCCGCTGCCCACACCGGTATTCGTCACCCGCCACACCGTCGGCGAACAATCCGGCAACCTGTTCGTCCCGCCCTACAAAGTCAACGTCGGCCTGCGCTGGGCCGGACACCAATGCGACAGCATCCGCCACGGCGACCAAATCGCCATCTTCAGCGGCACCAACCTCATCCGCGAATTCACCGCCGACCCCACACGCAACTACCAGCCCAGCGACAAAACCACCCGAACCTACCGCCACCGCGAACCCAAACCGACATGATGAGTGTCAGCGATGTCCCGAGACATAAGTGTCAGCGATGTCCCGAGACACCACACTGCGCCCAGCGCTGGAAATCACGCCGAAATCACCAGTGCCTAGGATGGAATCATCATGACCGCATCGGGGACCATTAGTGTCCAAACCCCGATCGCTGGGCTGGTTGAGCTGGCACTGCGCGATCCTTGTCTGCAAGACGTCATCAGCCGTGCTGCCGACAGACCCGCTGAACTCACGCTGATCGGCCCGGCGAGCGCCCGGCTGTTCGCCGCCAGCGCGCTGGCCCAGGCGACACCGCTTCTTGTCGTCACCGCGACCGGCCGCGAGGCCGACGATCTGACGGCCGAGTTGCGCGGCGTGTTCGGCGACTCCGCAGCGTTGTTCCCGTCGTGGGAGACGTTGCCGCACGAACGGCTCTCGCCGGGCGTGGACACCGTCGGCGCGCGGCTGATGGTGCTGCGCCGGTTGGCGCACCCCGACGACGAGCGGCTCGGCCCGCCGCTGCGGGTCGTGGTCACCACCGTGCGCTCGCTGGTGCAGCCGATGGCGCCGGATGTCGCCGACATCGAACCCGTCACGCTCACGCTCGGCGAGGAGGCCGACTTCGACGCCGTCATCCACCGGTTGGCTGAGCTGGCCTACACCCGCGTCGACATGGTCGG
>DATMCA010001198.1:0-2994 GCA_035559015.1 Umezawaea sp.
CGTACGTGCTGGTGCGGATTATGGAGTCCTACGTCTACCTCAGCCTGATCACCGGCGACGAACCGGACGCGGCCCGCGCGGCCCGCGTCATCCACGCGCTCCTGCCGTGCCGCTAGCGACCCGGTGTCGTCGACCTCGGGCGGGTGCACGAAATAGGCTCTCGTCCCGTGATCACTCCGGGGGCGGAATTCGAGTTGCGGGTCGCGTTCACCGAGGCGATGGCGGAGCAGGACACGGGGGTGCGGATCGGTCTGCTGGAGGAGGTCGTGCGGCGGGCCGACGCGGTGGACGCGCCCCGGCTGACGTACCTGGCCCGTCGGGCGCTCGCCGACGCCAACCGGCTGCGCGGCCGGTGGGACGTCACCTTCCGGCTGTTCCGCGAGTGCCTGGACGAGTACGACCGGCGGCCGTGGCGGTTCGACGAGGAGGACGCGTCCGGCCTGCTGCTCTGGTACGCCTGGCTGGTCGAGTGCATGGTCGACTTCCCGGACGTCGGCCTGCTGGAGATCCGGGCCGCGCTGGACGACGTGGAACGCCGCTTCGCTGCCGTGGGGCTGAACCCGCACGAGGTGCACTCGGCGCGCCGGGCCGTGGCGGCGCACCTGGGGGAGTGGGACGTCGCCGAGAACGAGTACCTGCGGTGGGTGGCCACCGCGGACCTCGACGACGACCCCCGGTGGCTGGACGTCATCGCCGTCGAACAGCTGCTGGCGCGCGGTGGCGAGGGGTCGGTGGCCCGCGCGCACCGGCTCGCCGCGCCGCTGCTGGCCGACCCGGCGGTCTCCGCGCCACCGCTGGTGTTCGCGCGGGTCCTGATGCTGCTGCCGCTGGCCGCCGCCGGGTGGTGGGACGACGCCGTGCTGACCTACCGCAGGCTGCGCCGCGGGATGGCGGGCGGCGTGCACTGGATCGAGCACCACGGCCTCGTGGTCGAGTTCTGCGCCCTCACCGGGAACGAGGCCGTCGGCGTGGACGCGCTCGGCCCGTTGACGGGGTTCGAGGCGCGAAGACGGCCGCTCGCCACGATGGAGGCCGCGACCTCGTTCGCGGTGCTCGCCGACGCCCAGGTCCGCGCGGGTCGTGGTGACATCCGGCTCGACCTCGGCGAGGGCGATCCCAACTCCGGGCCGTTCCGGGTGGTGGCCGACCGGATGCGGGCCGCCGCGCTCGACCTCGCCGACCGGTTCGACCGCCGCAACGGCACGTCCACGCAGGGCGATCGCATCCGCGCCCGGCTGGACACCCGCCCGTTGGTGGACTTCCTGCCGCTGTCCCCGCACAGCCGCCGCCCGCTGCGACCCGTGACCGCCGGCCTGTCCGACGAGGCCCTGCTGGAACGCGCGCGGTGGCACGACCTGCGCTGCGAGTCCGACGAGTCCCGCGCGTGCCTGGCCGCGGTGTCCGACTCGCCGTCCGAGCACGTGGCCGCCCAGGTGGCCGAACTGCACACGAAGTTCTTCCAGAGCCCCGAGACCGAGGCGGTGCTGCGGCGCTCCGCCGAGGTCTACCGGCGGCACGGCGACGAGCGGCTGGCGCTGCTGAACCACTGCTGGCTCGGTCTGCTGGTGGCGCACGTCGGCCGGGTCGACGAGGGGATCGCCGTCACCGCGGACGCCGTCGCCGGCCTGCGGGCGCTGGGCGTGCGGCGCGACACCGCGTGGGGCGAGTACTGGCTGGCGCACCTGCTGTCCGGACTGGGCAGGCACGCCGAGGCGCGCGAAGCGCTGGCACGGGGCGAGGAGCACGCCGAGGCGGCCGGTGACCTGCTGGCGCTGGGCACGCTGCTGGAACTGCGGGCCGGCCGGTTCCCCGAGACCGCCGTGGACTCGGCGTCCGCCGCCCTGGCCGCGTTCATCGCCGCCGAGGCCCCGGAGAAAGCCCTGGAAGCGTTGGCGCTGCTGGGGAACGCCTACCGGGAACTGGGTGACGTCGAGTCGTTGTCGACGCTGGTGAGCAGGCTGCTTGCCCGGCCGGCCGCCCCGTCGATGGGCCGGTTCTCCGGGCACCTGCGGCACTTCCGGGCCGACGCGCTGATCGAGGCGGACCGGCTCGCGGACGCCGTGGACGACCTCAACGAGGCGCTCGGCCAGGCGGAACTGCGCGACGCGGGCACGGTCGACCTGTGGTATCGCCTGACCCTCGCCAACCACGCCGCCGGGCGGTACGAGGACGCCGTGGACACCGGGCAGGTCGCCGCGAACTGGCTGGACCACTTGCGGGACAACGGGAACCCCGGCTGGGAGGAGTGGGCGGAGCAGGCGCGGTTCATCGTGGCCGAGAGCTACCGCCTGCTCGGCGACCCCGCCGCGGCGCTGCGCGAGTACCGCACCCTGGCCGACGGGCAGGGGCACCTGGCCGCTTCGGCGTTCGTCGCGGCCAGCGAACTCGTGGAGGAACTCGGCGAGGGGGCCTGAGCGCGGAATTCGATGTCGGAGCACGGTCCCGGTCGGCTACCGTTCGCGGCACAGGCACCGATCCGGCCATCACCGGGGAGCCTCCGGAAGAACGGGCCGCGAGGCCTCAGTAGAACCGGACGGGGCAGGCCCGTCACAGCCGACGAGACGAGAGGCGTCCTGAGGGGCGCAAGCGGGGTGGTACCGCGGGGTGCCGGGTGCGGGAGCCCGGACTTCGTCCCCGTGCGGGCGGCGCGAGCCGTCCACACGCGAGCGACGAGCCCGAGGAGGAGCCGTGCCGGGGACGTCACCGTTCAGCCCCCTGTCCGCCAAGGTCGACCTGCCCGCGCTGGAGCGTCGCGTCATCGCGTGGTGGCGGGACGACGACGTGTTCGCCAGGAGCCTGCGGCGCACCGAGGCCGGTCCGCGCTGGGTGTTCTACGAGGGACCGCCGACCGCCAACGGTTCGCCGGGCACCCATCACGTCGAGGCGCGGGTGTTCAAGGACGTCTTCCCGCGCTTCAAGACGATGAAGGGCTTCTCGGTGCCGCGCCGGGCGGGCTGGGACTGCCACGGGCTGCCGGTGGAACTGGCCGTGGAG
>DATMCA010001199.1:0-9693 GCA_035559015.1 Umezawaea sp.
CGGGAGCCGCCGGAGGCACGAGCCAGCCGTTGTCGTCGACGGCGGCTTCCAGCGCGCGACCGAACTCCACGTTGCCCTCGACGGCGGCTTCCAGCGCCAAGGCGACGCGCTCCCGCGTTCGTTCGCTCACGGCCCCGTTCGCGGACTCGAAATGCAGGGCCCGCAACGCGGTGTCCTCGCCCAGTTCCGCATGAACGAGTCGACTGACGTGCTCGCCACGCGGATCGAACGACCGCGTCAGCAAGAGGTCGACAACACGCCGCATCCCAGCACCCCTTCGAACACGGTCCAGAGCCCGATCACTGAACCAGGCAGGTTCGCACGTAGGCGGTACAGCCGTGGTGATTCACTCAATCGGGGGGCCCTGTGACCGCAGAATTGCTGCTGCTCACCGCGATCGCGCAAATGCGTCCGCCCACCAGCACGCCGAAACCGACCGCCCTGCCCGTCTGACCGCGCCCCACCGGGGCCGGAACGCGGTCAGGCGACGATCGGCGTCAAGCGTGTTCGGAAAGCGCGCGGGCCACGTCCTGGGGTGAGGGCATGGCGGCCACCTCGTCGGCCATCGCCCTGACCGCTCCGAGCACGGCCTCGTCGGTGAGCAGGCGGCGCGCTTTGGTCGCGACCACCTCGGCCGTGAGGTCGGCGGGGAGCACCTGGTCGCCGAGGCCGGCCGCGGTCACGACGTCGGCGTTGCTGAACTGGTCGGCGCCCTGCGGCAGGACCAGGTGGGGCACGCCCGTGGCGAACGTGCCCATGGTGTTGCCCGCGCCGCCGTGGTGCACCACGAGGTCCACGTGCGGCAGGAGGTCGGCCTGCGGCAGCCACGGCAGCACGAGCACGTTGTCCGGCACGTCCCCCAGCGAGTCGGCGGCGACGCTCGGACCAGTGGACACGATCACCTCGACGTCCAGCGTGGCCAGGCCCGCGATGGCGGTCCGCAGCACGCCGGTGTTGCCGAACGCCGTGCCCATCGTCAGGTACACCAGCGGTCTCCGGTGGTCGCGCACCCATCCCGGCAGTTCGCCCGGCTCGGAGAACGGCACGGGTCTCAACGGGATGACGTCGGTCGGCGAGACCGGGAACTCCGGGTCCTGCACCGACGGCGGGCAGATGTCGAGGTAGGGGTTGCCGAGCGGCATGAGGTCGCCGTCGGGCAGGTCGACGCCGAGTTCCGCGGCGACCTCGGCCAGGTGCCCGCGCAGGACCTCGGGAGGTCCTGTGGGCCGCCACATCCGGCCGAACGAGTGGCACACCGCGGGCACGCCCGCGACCTTCGCGGCCAGGCCCGCGCCCGGGTTGGCCAGTTCGTGCACGACGAGGTCGGGTTTGCGGTCGACGATGATCGGTGCCAGGTCCGCCGCGCACCGGCGCGGCAGGATCGAGCCGAACACCTTCGAGACCCGCTCCGGCCGGAAATCGGGTGACTTCCGGGCGGCCGGGCCCGCGTTGGCCAGGTCGAACGCCGCCAGCATGTCCATGCCGCCTGGGACGTGGTCGACGCCGTACCTGGTGATGACGCCGGCGAACGGGGCCGTGGTCACGAACGTGACCTCGTGGCCCACCTCGCGGGCGGCGATGACGAGTGGGAGGAGTGGGAACGTGTGTCCGTGGGAGCCGAGACTGGAGAAGAGGATTCGCACCGTGCAGAACGTAGTGAGTTCCTCCCCGGCGCAGGATGACCACCCCCGGTCCGCGCGGGCCGGATCGATATCGCTTCGAGGTGGGAGTGCGGGCGGGGCACCCGAAAGGGGTCTCCTCCTGGGCCGGTCGGCGGAACGCCCTGGTGCGGCTGATCTTGTTGCGGCGCAAGGACTCCGTAGCGGTGGGCCAAGCGAGACGAGCGGCCGTGGCGCCCGCCCGGTCGACCGGTGCCGGGTGCGATCCGCCGGCCATTTGTCGTCGATTTCTTCACAATGAATTCGACAATACTTCTCTGTTAACGCGTCGAAATCCGATCGGGAGTCGGGAATTCGTCGACGAGCCCGCACGAACGCGGGCCCGGCGCGGTCAAGCCCATCCGGTGAACACGCGGCGGACGCGGTCGCGGAGCCAGGTGTGGGTGCGGTCGTGGTGGTTGCGCGGGTGCCACGCCATGCCGAGCGGTACTGGCGGGACTTCGAACGGCAGGTCGAACGCGTGCAGCCCGAGCACGGCGAGCGCGTCCCGTCCCGTCGTGGCCGGGGCGACGCAGACGACGTCGGTCTCCCTGGCCAGGAACAGGGACGCGGCGAAGGTCGGGACGACGGCGGTGACGCGCCGGTGCAGGCCGAGGTCGGTGAGGGCGTCGTCGATCGGGCCGCGCGGGCGTCCGCGGCGGGACACCGCGACGTGGTCGGCGGCGGCGAACCCGCGCGCGGTCACCTTTCGGGCGGACGCGAGGGGGTGCGCGGCCCGGACCACGCCGACGAGCGTCTCGGTGAGCAGGGCTTCGCTCCGGATCTCGGGGTCGGTGCCGCCCAGCACGCCGACCTCCAGGTCCACCAGGCCCTCTCGCAGCGCGGGTGCGTCCTCCAGGGTTTCGGGGCGGAACCGCAGGGTGATGCCCGGAGCCTGGGCGCGCACGTCGGTGATGAGCCGCGCCATCACCGTGGTGGCGAACATGTCGGAGATCTGGAGGTCGAAGGTCCGCACGATGGAGGCGGGGTCGGCGGCGGGCGCGGGGGCGAACAGCG
The DNA here is from genome assembly GCA_035559015.1 of Umezawaea sp. Classification (GTDB taxonomy): domain Bacteria; phylum Actinomycetota; class Actinomycetes; order Mycobacteriales; family Pseudonocardiaceae; genus Umezawaea. Next base: position 2,676 of record DATMCA010001199.1, read on the forward strand.
CCTTGGCCCGTTCGGTGACGGCGCGCACCTCGGCGCGCAGTTCCAGCGCGCGAGGTGTCGGGACGAGGTCGCGGCCCGCCCGGACGAGCAGCGGGTCGTCGAGGATCCGGCGGAGCCTGGCCAGGGTCCGGCTCATGGTCGGGGCCGAGGTGTGCAGGCGTTCGGCGGCGGCGGTGACGCTGTTCTCGGTCAGCAGCGCGTCGAGCGCCACGACGAGGTTCATGTCCAGGGACTCCACCGTCCGATTATCACAGGTGGAATGACACCATGCCGATGTTGCGCTAACGGTCAACCCGGATTCCCTCCTAGCGTCATGGGTGCAAGCACCACTCAGGAGGGAAACACCCGTGCACACACCATTTCCGAGTCTTGACGCCATCGACGGCGAAGCAGGTGACCGCTGATGCGGGTCGTCGTGATCGGCGCGGGCATCATCGGCCTGACCACCGGGCTGGCGCTGCGCCAGGCGGGGTTCGACGTCCTGGTCTGCGAGCAGGCACCGGAGATCAGGGCCGCCGGGGCGTCGCTGGGCGTGTGGAGCAACGCGCTCGCGGTCTACGACCGCCTCGGGGTCGGCGACCGGGTCGCCGCGATCGGCAAGCCTAGCGAGATGTGGTTCCACGACCCGACGGGACGGCACATCGACGTGCCCGGCTTCTCCGCCGCCGACCGTCGCTACCTGCTGGTGCACCGCGCGAAGCTGAACGACCTGCTGGCCGACGCCGTGGGGCACGACAACATCAGGCTGGCCACGCGCTTCGTGCGGTACGAGGAGCGGCAGGACCGCGTCGTGGCGCACTTCGCCGACGGCGGCAGCGAGGAGTGCGACCTCCTCGTCGGCGCGGACGGCGCGTACTCGGTGGTGCGGGAACAGCTCGTCCCCGGCAGCGAGGCCCGTGAGCACGTCGGCCACCACGTCTGGCGCGCGGTGGTCCCGGCGGGCGGGGTGCCGGTGGAGTCGGACGTGATGGTCGTCGGCCACCGCGGTCTACGAGGTGGCTACGCGCGGGCGTACGACGGCAGCGCGTTCTGGCTGCTGTCCCGGTTCGACTCGCCCCCGCCGGACGGAACTTCGCGGCGGCAGTGCCTCGACCTCGCGGCGCACCTCGACGACGGCGGCTGGAACGCCACCCTCACCCGGCTGATCGAGTCCACTCCGGACGACCGCATCCTGCGCAACCAGGTGATGGTGGTGCCGCCGTTGCCCCGGTGGGTGTCCGCGCGGGTCGCGCTGGCCGGGGACGCCGCCCACGCCATGTCACCGCACATCACCGCGGGCGCGTCGCTCGGCGTCGAGGACACCGCGCTCCTGGCCGATCTCCTGACCCTCCACGGGACCGTGCCGGAAGCGCTCGCCGACTACGACGCCGACCGGATCCCGCACTACGAGGAGGTCGCGCGCCTGTCCGCCGCCGTCGAGCACTCCGCGACACCGGACGAGTTCGCCGCGGCCTACGTCACGTTCAGCAGGTGGATGACGACGCGGAACCCCGTCGAGTCCACAGTGGAGGTCGACCGGTGATCGTCACGATGGACGACGACGTCGCCGTCCCGATGCGCGACGGCGTGCGACTGGCCACGACCGTCTGGCGGCCGGCGGGCACCGGCGTCTTCCCGGTGCTCCTGGTGCGGACGCCCTACGGCAAGGACGACATGGGCCTGTACGGCAACACCAAGGCGCCCGACGTCCTGGCGCTGCTCCGAGCCGGGTACGCGGTGGCGGCCCAGGACGTGCGCGGCACGTCCCGCTCGCCGGGGGAGTTCGTCCCGCACGCCGCGGAAGCGGACGACGGCGTCGACACGATCGCCTGGCTGGCCGCACAACCCTGGTGCGACGGCAGGATCGGCACCTGGGGCGGCTCGTACCAGGGCATGGCCCAGTGGCACGCGGCCGCGGCGGCACCCCCGGCGCTGCGGGCGATCGCCCCGCTGCTGGCGTCGGCCGACCCGTACCGCGCGCCGTGGTACTCGCCCGGTGGAGCCCTGTCCCTGGACACGTTCCTCACCTGGGCGAACCGGGTGGCCCTGACCGCGGCACGCCGCACGTCACCCGCCGACGGCGACCAGGTGAAGCAGCTGATGAGCACGCTGGTCGACCGGTCCGCGCTGCTCGACCGGCTGCCCGTCGCCGACCACCCGCTCCTGCGCGAACTGCTGCCGTGGGCCGCCGACGTGCTCGACCACCCGACCCGCGACGAGTGGTGGCGGGCATCGAGCCCCGCCGAGCACTACGGCGGCATCACGGCGCCGGCGCTCAACATCGGCGGCTGGTACGACCCGTTCCTCGCCGGCACGATCCACTCCTACGTCGGCGTGCGGCGGCACGGCGGCAGCGCCGAGGCCCGTGACGGCCAGCGGCTGGTCATCGGGCCGTGGGGGCACGCCGACGGCGCGGACCTCGGCGAGTTCCCGGACCGGTCGTTCGGCCCGGCGGGCTCCGTGAAGGCGGCGAACCTCACGGAGGCGCACCTGCGGTTCTTCGACCGCTGGGTGCGCGGCCGACAGGACGCGGTGGACGACAGCACGCCCGTCCGGATCTTCGTCATGGGGATCGACCGCTGGCGGGACGAGCCCGACTGGCCGCTGCCCGACACGCGCCACGTCGACTACTTCCTGTCCAGCGGCGGACGAGCGGGCACCAGCGGCACGGACGGCGCGCTGCTCACCACCGTGCCCGACGACAACAACCGCGACACGTTCCGGCACGATCCGCTCGACCCGGTCCCCACCCTCGGCGGTCCCGTGATCGCCGGTCCCGGCGGTTGGGCGGGCCCGGCGGACCAGCGCGCGGTGCGCGACCGGCCCGACGTGCTGTGCTTCACCACACCCGTGCTCGTCGCGCCGATCGAGGTCACGGGGCACGTCCGGCTCGTGCTGCACGTGTCCTCGTCGGCCGCGGACACCGACTTCACCGGCAAGCTCGTGGACGTGCACCCCGACGGACGGGTGATCCTGCTGTGCGAGGGGATCCAGCGGGTGCGGTACCGGAACGGGCCGGGCGAGGCGGCACCGCTGCGGCCGGACGAGCCGGTCGAGGTCGTCGTCGACCTGTGCGCCACGTCGAACGTGTTCCTGCCCGGCCACCGGATCGGGCTGGAGGTGGCGAGCAGCAACTTCCCCCGCTACGACCGCAACACCGGCACCGGTGGCGCCGTCGCGCTCGACGGGGAGGCCGACGTGGTGGTGGCGCACAACACCGTCCACCACGGACGGTCGAGGCCGAGCCGCCTCGTCCTCCCGGTGGTGGACCGGTGACCGCGGCCGAGGACCGGATGGCCGTGATGGACGTCGTCGCGCGCCTCGCCCACGCGCAGGACGACCGGGACTGGGGCGCGCTGCGGGACCTGTTCGCCGACCGGGTGCGCCTGGACCTGTCCGGGCAGTCCGGGGCCGCACCGGTCGACCTCACCGCCGGGGAACTGGTCGACGAGGCCCGCTCGGTGCTGGAGGGTTTCGACTCCCTGCACCACGCGACGTCCGTCCCGCTCATCGAGGTCGACGGGGACCGGGCCACCTGCCGGACGCACGTCGTGGCCTACCACCACGTTCCCACCGACGGCGTCGACTTCTGCACCATGCGCGGCCGCTGGGAACTGGGCCTGCGCCGCGAGCACGACCGCTGGCTCGTGCACCGGTGGGCCGTGGTGCGCACGGCGCCGTGGGAAGGCTCGCCCGACGTGTACCGCATCGCCGCCGACCGCAGGACAACGTGAGGGAGTTCGTCGTGCACTACGAGATCAGGCGCGAACAGGCGAGGCCGGGGTTGTTCGACGAACTGGTCGCCTGCATGGACGACCTGGTGGTCCCGCTGCACCAGGACAAGGGGATGACCGTCGTGGGCACGTTCGTGGACGCCGACGGCGGATTCCTGTGGCTGCGCCGGTTCGCGGACGACGCGGAGCGCGAGGCCGTCGTCGACGCCGTGCACCGGGACCCGCGCTGGCTGCGGGAGATCGGACCCGCCGTCCGGGCACTGCTCGCGGAGGACGGCTCCACCACGACGACCCTCTCGCCCACCGCCCGTTCCGCCCTGCGCTGAAGGCGCGCCAACCGCACAAGGGAATCCCCGTGACGATCCACCCACCACCCGCGACGACGGGCGGCAGCCCGTGATCGACTGGCTGGACCTCGCCGAATCGGTCATCACCTCACCGTGGCTGTACGCGGTGCTCGCCGCCGTGTCCTTCCTCGACTCCTTCCTCCCGCTGATCCCGAGCGAGCCCGTCGTGATCGTCGCCGGGGTCTGCGCGGCCACCGGGCAGACGAACATCGCACTGGTCATCGCCGCCACGACACTCGGAGCGTTCCTCGGCGACCTGGTTCCCTACACGGCCGGGCGGTTGCTGGGCTCGAGGATGCTCAAGCGCCTGCCACCGGGCACCAAACGCCGGGCCGCGCACGACTGGTTCACTCACGAACTGGACGTCCGCGGTGGTTTCATCCTCGTGACCACGCGGTTCATCCCGGTCGGCCGCTACCTGGCCACCCTGTCCACCGGGATCGTCGGCTACCCGCTGGTGAAGTACGCGCTGTTCGTCGGGTTCGCCACCAGCGCCTGGAGCACGTACACCGCGATGACCGGATACCTCGGCGGCGTCGTGTTCCAGGAGAACACGCTGCTCGCGATCGCCGTCGGCGTCGGCCTCGCGCTGGTCGTGACCGGTGTCCTCGAAGGCGTGCGGCACGCCCGCCGACGCCGGGCGGTCAAGGCGGTACCCCCGTGGTGAGGGCGGACGGGTGGGTGGAGGAGTTGTTCGTCCACCCGGTGAAGGGGCTCAGCGCGCAGCCGTTGACGAGCGTCGCGCTCCAGCCGGGGAAGGGGATCCCGCACGACCGGTCGTTCGCCTTCGCCCGGCCGGACGGCGGGTACCGACCGGGGACGCGGGAGGGACTGCCGAAGCGGGAGTTCTTCGCTCTGGTCTCGGACCACCGCCTCGCCGGGCTCGACACGCACCTCGACACGGACACCGGTGTCCTGACCGCGCGGGTCGTGGGGCGCGAGGTGCTCGCGGCGGACCTGGGCACCGAGGAGGGCCGTGATCGCGCCGCGCGGTTCTTCGCCGGGGTCCTCGACCTGCCGCCCGGTGCCGCACCGGTGCTCGCGCGGGAACGAGGCAGGCGCTTCACCGACGCCGCGGCGGCCGGGGACGGGCCGATGGACTGGATCTCGGTGGTCAACCTGGCCTCGGTGCGCGACCTGGAGTCGCGCACCGGCGCGGTCGTGGACCGCCTGCGGTTCCGGGCCAACGTGTTCGTGGACGGCCTGCCCGCCTGGTCCGAACTGGACGCCGTCGGCCGGGAGATCGACCTGGGCGGCGTGCGCGTCCGGTGCGTGCACCGCACCGCGCGCTGCGCCGCCACCGAGGTCGATCCCGCGACCGGCCACCGGGACCTACCGGTGGTCGCCATGATCGACAAGACCTACGGGCACCGGTTCATGGGGGTCTACGTGGAGGTCCTCACCGCCGGGGTCGTGGAGAAGGGCTGTGGGGTCGTTGTCCTTGCTACGCCTGGAAGTTAGCGATCTGGCCGATCTCACGCCCACGGTCCGCAGGTTCGCGCTGAGGGATCCCGAGGGCGCCGTGCTGCCGGCGCACGAGCCGGGCGCGCACGTAGTGGTGACCACCCCGGCCGGGCACCGGCGGAGCTACAGCCTCGTCGACCCCGGCGGTGCCCGGCCACGGGAGTACGTCGTGTGCGTGCGCCGGGACGGCGGCGGTCGGGGTGGATCGGTGAGCATGCACGACGACGTGGTCGCGGGCACCGAACTCGTCGTGTCCCCGCCGGTCACCAGGTTCCCCCTCCAACCGTCGCCCCGGTACCTGTTCATCGCCGGCGGGATCGGCATCACGCCGATCCGGGCGATGGTGCGCCGGGCGCGGGCGGACCACCGGAGCGGTGCGCGGCTGCTGTACCTGACGCGGTCCGCGGGGGAAACGCCCTTCCTGCGGGAGTTCGACGGCCCGGAGGACACCGTGCACCACAGCGACGACCGGGGTCGGCTGGACCTGTGGCCCTACCTGGCCGTTCCGGACGACGACGTGCGGGTGTACTGCTGCGGGCCCGCTCCGCTCCTGCGCGCCGTGGGGGCGCTGACCGCCCACTGGCGTGCGAGCCGGATCCACCTGGAGGGGTTCACCGCCGGCCACACCGGGACGTCTCCGCCGTTCACGGCCGTCTGGGCCCCCGACGGGCGCCGGGTGGACGTTCCCCCGCACCTCTCGCTGCTCGCCGCCCTGCGGCGCGACGGCGTCCGCGTCGAGTCGTCCTGCGAGTCCGGCACCTGTGGCACGTGCCGCCTCGCGGTCCTCGATGGCGAGGTCGAGCACCGCGACTCCGTGTTGACCGGAGGGGAACGACTCAGGAGCCTGGTGGCCTGCGTGTCGCGGGCCAGGTCGCCGGAGATCGTGGTCGGCCCCTACGAGAGCGAGGACTCGGAGTGACCGTTCACGAACTGCGCCCGGAACCCGGGACCACGACGGACGTGTTCGACCCCGGCGCGCGGCCCGCGCTCACCGTCGACCCCGGTGACGCGGTCGTCGTGGGGTCGCTCGACGCGTCCGGGTACCTCGAACGGCAGCGGACGCCGGGGGAGCGGCGGCCGACCATGTTCGAAGGCCGGAGAGGTCACTGCCTCACCGGGCCCATCGAGGTGCGCGGCGCCGAGCCGGGTGACGTGCTCGCGGTCCGCGTCGTGTCGGCCGTGCCCGGTGACTGGGGCTGGACGGTCGCGGGCGCCAAGGACAACGCGCTGAACCGCGCGCTGGGCCTCACCGGGGAGCCGTCCTGGCTGCTGTGGGAGATCGACGCCGGCACCGCGACCGACGACCGGGGCCACACGGTGCCGATCTCGCCGTTCCTCGGGGTCATCGGGGTGCCGCCCGCCGAGCCGGGGCAGCACTCGACGATCCCGCCGCGGGCCGTCGGAGGCGGCAACCTCGACTGCCGCGACCTGACCGCGGGGTCCACGCTGTACCTGCCGGTCACCGTGCCGGGAGCGCTGCTGCACCTCGGTGAC
>DATMCA010001200.1:0-3991 GCA_035559015.1 Umezawaea sp.
AGCGACCGTGAACCGGCCGTCGAGGGCCATCAACTCGTCCACGAAAGGGGCGGGCAGCTCGTCCACGACGATGGCGTGGCGGGGATCGGTGCCGATCTGGACCTCGCCCGCGCGACGCAGCAGCACGGGCAGGCCGGGCAGGACGCGGGGCCTGCTGGAGAGGGCCCGCTCGGGGGTTTCGGTGCTCACGGAGGTCAGCGTGCTCCCGGATCCGACACGGGCCAAACGGCTGTCCACAGGCCCCGGAGTTGTCCACAGGGCGTGGGACGAGGTCTTGACGAGAGGCTGACGAACGTGCTGGTGGACGCCGTGCAGGCCGCCCACCAGCAGGTTTTCGTCAGACCTTGGCCTTGCCCAGGATTCGGGTGACCGTGGTGCCGCACGTGGGGCACTTGCCCTTAGCCATCCTGCGGTTGTTGTTCTCGTGGATCTCTCCAGAGAAGTCGCGCTTCTCGCGACACTTCACGCAGTAGCCGTTGTAGGTCTCGGCCACGGGTTCCTCCCTTGCTTTGGCTGACGACCGCCGGGCGGCGACAGCGTCGTGAGAGCGGGGCGTTCTGCACCGCACTCGGGGGCCTGCGCAGCACGCTACCTCCGGATGCGCGCTGATGCCTGCATGTCCCCCAGTGCGTGTCCAGCCGCCTTTCGGAGGAATCTGCCCCGACCGTGTCATCCCTCACGGCCGCTTGGTGGCCCCGAATTGTCGGTGGGTGGCCTTACCGTGGGAACCATGGCCGAACCGCAGGTAGCCAAAACCCATGTGGAGGTCCGCCGCAGCGCGCGGCGGCGCCGCATGGTCAGCGCGTACCGGGAGGGGGACAAGGTTGTCGTGCTGCTTCCGGCCCGCATGAGCAAGGGCGAGGAAGAGCACTGGGTGGCCGAGATGCTCAGCCGCCTGCAACGCAGCGAGACCCGCAGGCGGTCACCTGCCCGGACGTCGGACGCCGCTCTGCTGGCGCGGTGCGAGGAGTTGGCGCAGCGGTACCTGGACGACGACGCGGAGCCCACGAGCGTGCGGTGGGTGCCGCCGATGCGGACGCGGTGGGCGTCCTGCACGCCCACCGAAGGGACCATCCGGGTCAGCGAGCGGTTGAGGGACGTGCCGTCCTGGGTGCTCGACTACGTGCTCGTGCACGAGTTGGCGCACCTGAGGGTGCCGGGCCACGGGAAGGACTTCTGGGAACTGGTGCACCGGTATCCGAAGTCCGAACGGGCCATGGGGTACCTGGAGGGCATTTCCGCGGCTGCTGGATTGGGTATTGAGGAGGATTAGGCGCGGGGGCGTTCAACGGGGGTATTCGTGCGTGGGGCTTCGGGTGTGCGGAGCTTGTTCGGTGTAGTGGGTGGTGTCACCCCGCTCTTCGATTGTCTCGATGCCTGACCACCGCTTGTCAAGGCGGGAAAAATACCTTGACAAGCGGTGGTCAGGCACGAAGCGGCTGGGGATCGGGGTGGCGGCGGGGGTGTGGATGCCGCCGGGCCGCCGGTCCCGTCGTGGTCGAGTTTTCGGGAAAAGGCTTTTGCTCAGTTGGACGAAAAAAGGCCACCACGTGGTCGTGGTGGCCTTTTTTCGCGTTGTGGTCAGGCGTCCGGGGTGTCGTCCGGCTTCTTGTCTTCCGCCTTCTTCTCCTCGGCAAGGGTGCGTTCCAGCTCGGCCATCGGGTCTTCGAGGGCCTTGCGGGTGTTGCCCAGGCGTTCGGCGAACTCCAGCGGGTCGTCCAGGTCGGCCGCGCTGGGGATGAGGTCCGGGTGCTCCCACAGGCTGTCGCGCACCTCCAGGCCGTGCTGGTCGCCCACCAGCTTCCACAGCGCCGAGGCGGCGCGGAGGCGGCGGGGGCGGAGTTCCAGGCCCACGAGGGTGGCGAAGGTCTGCTCGGCGGGGCCGCCGCTCGCGCGGCGCCTGCGGAGGGTCTAGCGCAGCGCAGCCGCGCCGGGCAGGCGCTCGCCCACGGCGTCGAAGACGACGACGTCGACCCAGCCCTCTACCAGGGCCAGGAGGGTTTCCAGGCGGGCCAGCGCGGCCTTCTGCTCGGGGGTCGTCTGGGGCTCCAGCATCCCCGACTTCATGACCTCTTCGATGCTCTCGGGGTTCGACGGGTCGATCTGCCCCGCCATCTGCTCCAGGGCGCTGGTGTCGACCTTGATGCCCTTGGCGAACTCCTCGACCGTGTCCAGCAGGCGCTGGCGCAGCCACGGGACGTGGGTGAACAGGCGCTGGTGGGCGGCCTCGCGAGCGGCCAGGAAGACCATGACCTCGCTGGCCGGGCGCTCCAGGCCCTCGGTGAACTTCTCGATGTTCGCCGGGAGCAGCGCGGCCGCGCCCTCGGGGCCCAGCGGGAGGCCCACGTCGGTCGAGGTCAGGACCTCGTCGGCGAGCTGGGCCAGTGCGCCGCCCAGCTGGGAGCCGAACGCCATCCCGCCCATCTGGCCGAGCATGGACAGCAGCGGACCGGCGGCTTCCTTCGCCTCGGCGGGCATCGCCTCGACCCACGCGCCGGAGACGCGCTGGGCCACCGGGTCGCACAGGCGCTGCCACGTCGGCAGCGTGCGCTCCACCCAGTCGCGGGCCGTCCAGCCGTGCACGGTCTTGCTGCCCGCGGGGAGCGAGGTCGCCGGGTCCAGCCACATCTCGGCCAGGTGCACGGCGTCGGTGACGGCCTTGTCCTGGTCGGGGGCGAACCCGATGCCCGTGGCGCCCTTGCCCGCGAGCTGCTGGAGGGCGATCTGCTTGGCGAGGTCGTAGTTCACCGGGCCGGCTGACGCGTTCTGGTTGCTGAACATCGCGCCGAGCTGGCTCAACATCGCGCCGAGCTGGTTGAAGTCGAAGGGATTGCCCTGCCCGGCCTGGTCGGAGGGCTTGCGGTTGGCATCGTCCGGGTCCGACGGCCCGAACCCGAACGGCAGGTCAGTCATGCGTACAACGTTACGCGGGGACGCCTGAGAGCGCGGCTCAGGTTCGCTGCGAGCGTGAGGACGTCACGTCATCCACATGCGGTGGTCGTACTCTGTCGAACCGTGAGCGAGCACAGCGAGGGCGGCACCACGGACACCGTCGTCGGCGACGGTGGAACGACGATCGGCCCGGCCTCGCCCCCGGTGCCGCCACCCGCGGACGACTCCGGCCTGAGCCGCCGGACCTGGACGCTGGTGTTGAGCTTCCTGGTGGTCATCGGCCTCGGCCTGGCGGGCGGGTTCGCGCGGGTGCCGTACGTGGCGCTCGGTCCCGGCCCGACCTACGACACGCTCGGCCAGGTCGACGGCGCGAACGTGGTGTCGATCGAGGGCCAGGACACGTTCCCGACCGGCGGTCACCTCACGATGACGACCGTGTCGCTGATCGACGACCTCTCCCTGTTCGGCGCGCTCGGCCTGTGGGTGAGCGGCCGGTACGCGCTGGCGCCGCGCGAGGAGTTCTTCAAGCCCGGCGTCTCCAAGGACGAGGTCCGCGACCAGAACACGAAGGCGTTCCAGGACTCGCAGACCAGCGCCGAGGTCGCCGCGCTCCGCTACCTCGGCTACCCGGTCAAGGTGCTCGCCGCCGAGATCACCAAGGGCAGCGCCGCCGACGCCGTGCTCCAGCCGAACGACCGGCTGCGCGTCGTCAACGGCAAGCAGGTCACCGTGGCCGAGGACGTGAAGACCGCGCTGGAGAACACCAAGCCCGGCGACGAGATCGAGATCACCTACGACCGCGAGGGCAAGCAGCAGACGTCACGGGTGCCGCTCGGCCGCACGGACGGCCGCGAGACGGGCTTCCTCGGCGTGCTGGCGGTCGACCGCGCCGACGCCCCGTTCGAGATCAAGATCGGTGTGCCGGAGGTCGGCGGTCCGTCCGCGGGCCTGCTGTTCGCGCTGTCCATCGTGGACAAGCTGACGCCCGGTGAGCTGAACGGCGGCCAGTCGATCGCGGGCACCGGTGAGATCAACGAGGCGGGCCAGGTCGGCCCGATCGGCGGCATCCCGTTCAAGATGATCGCGGCGCGGGAGGGCG
>DATMCA010001201.1:0-3110 GCA_035559015.1 Umezawaea sp.
GGGGTAGCCGTTGTGCCCCCGGACGACGACGCAGTTGTAGTTCCCCGAGTCCGGGCCCAAGGACGGCACGTGCAGGTACCAGCCCGGATAGCCGCTCACGGCCACGTGGGTGTAGCTCGTGCAGGCGGCCTCCGCCGCCACCGCGGGCGCCGCTTGGGCTGCCGTCGCGCCGGTGAGCGTGGCCGCGGCTGCCAGCATCAAGGCAAGGCCCGCCCTCTTCAGTGTTGCGAACATGTGTTTCCCCTCCGATGTGACCGGTTTCCTGCGGCGGAGCCCGCCATCCCCTTGAGCGGATCCAATGTGCGATTCCAAAGCACTGGGCGCACGCACACAGCGCACATCCCTCCTCAACCGGACACTGATCTCCAGCTGGAGGAAGCCACGTAAAGCGGAGATCCATGCCTCCCTGTTAGCTCCGGTCGTTCCGCCGCAGTCCACATGGTTGACCCCTGATTCGCCGAAATCTCACCGTGTTCTGGCAATCGCCTGGTCAGCGGTCGTCAGTCGGTGCGGGGCGGAGTAGCAAGGGGTACGGGGGAGGTGGGCATCGTCGCGATAGAGCTGCGTGTGCTCGGACAAGTCGAACTGCGGGTCGATGGCCGGTTGGTGGAGATCGGTCACGCGCGTCAGCGGTGCGTGTTGGTGGTTCTGCTGGTGGAGGCGAACCGGGTCGTCACGATGGAGCAGCTGCTGAACCGGGTGTGGGCGGACCAGTTGCCCTACAAAGCTCGGCAGGTGGCGAGCAATTACGTGTCGCGGCTACGACGGGTGCTGGCGGGTGAGATCGCGGTCGTGCGGCGGAGCGGCGGGTACGTGCTGGAGGTGGAACCCCAGGCGGTGGACCTGCATCGGTTCCGCCACCTCGTGCAGCAGGCTCGCGGCGCAGACGACGTGCGGGCGCTGGCGCTGCTGGAGGAGGCGACGGGGTTGTGGCGAGGTGAACCGTTCGCCGGGTTGGACACCCCGTGGCTGGCTGCCGTGCGCACCGGCCTCGAGCGGGAACACACCGCCGCCCGGCTCGACTACGTCGACGTCGTGTTGCGCTGCGGCCGGCACACCGAGGTACTGCCCGACCTGTTCGCCCTGGCGGAACAGGAAGACGTGAACGAACGCATCGCCGCCCAGTTCATGCTGGCCCTGCACCGCGCCGGACGCACCATCGACGCGCTGGCCCACTACCGGCACGTGCGCGACCGGCTGATCGAGCAACTGGGCACCGAGCCCGGCACCGCACTGCAGGATCTGCACCAGCGCATCCTCGCCGCCGACCCCGCCCTCACCCCGCCCTCGACGTCGCCCACGCGCGTGACAGCCCCGAAGGCGGGGCAGCCGGTGCCCCGGCAGTTGCCCGCGCCACCACGGTGGTTCACCGGCCGCGGCGGCGAACTGGCCCGCCTGGACCAGTCGCTGACCGCCGAACCTGAGCAGGGCCCGCCGACGTCCGGGACCGGTTCGGGGACACGAACCGGTCCCACGGTGATGATCTCGGCGATCGGCGGGGCCGGCGGGATCGGCAAGACCTGGCTGGCCCTGGCATGGGCGCACCAGCACGCTGACCAGTTCCCCGACGGGCAGTTGTTCGTGGACCTGCGCGGGTTCAGCCCCGCACAAGAGCCGATGGCCCCGGCGGCGGCGGTGCGCGGATTCCTCAACGCCCTCGGAGTCGACCCCGGCCGCATCCCGACCGACCTGGACGCACAAGCCGCGCTGTACCGCAGCCTGGTCGCAGGGAAGCGGATGCTGGTCGTGCTGGACAACGCAGCCACCGCTGACCAGGTGGTCCCCCTGTTGCCCGGCTCGCCGTCCTGCACCGTGCTGGTCACCGGCCGAACCAGGCTCGCGTCGCTGATCGACCGGCACTGCGCCCGCCACCTGCAACTTGACATCCTTGCCCGCGCCGAATCCCTTGCCTTGCTCACCGCGCGGCTGGGCGCCGAACGTGTCGCCGCCGAGCCTGGCGCCGTCGACGAGCTGGTCAAGTTGTGCGGGGGATATCCGCTGGCCTTGTCGATCACCGCCCGCACCGCCGCCACCCGGCCCGGTGGCGTCCCGCTGGCCGAGGTCGCCGCCGAACTGCATGAGCTGGGGCTGGGGCTGCTTGACCACGAGAGCGACCCTGCCGCCAGTCTTCCCGCCGTGTTGTCCTGGTCCCTGCGCCGGCTCACCGACGAACAGCGCACCGTGTTCGGGCTGCTGGGCATCGCCCCCGGGCCTGACACCACCCTGCTGGCCCTGGTTGCCCTCACCGGTCTTTCCGAAGTGGACACGCGCAAGGCGCTGCACGCCCTGGAGGGGCACTCGCTCCTCGTTCGACACTCGCACGGCCGTTACTCGATGCACGACCTGATTCGGGCCTACGCCGTCAGCACCTGCGACCGTTTGCCGGAATCGACAGTGCAAGCGGCACAGGAGCGTGTGGTGGACTTCTACCTGTACACCGCCCACACCGCGGATCAGCTCTTGGACTCCTCCCGCGATCCGATCCGGCTCGACCCACCCGCCCCAAGCACCGGCCCGCAGCCGTTGACCGACCAGTCAGCGGCCTTGGCCTGGCTAGATGCCCACCACCGCCACCTGCTGGCCGCCCAGCACACCGCCGCCACCCAGCGGCGGTACCAGGTCGTGTGGCGGCTTGCCTGGGTCCTGCACACATTCCACTGGCGACGAGGGCACCACCACGACGAACTGACCGTGTGGCAGAGTGCCGCCGAGGCCGGCGATCACTTGTCCGATCCCGCCGTCCTCGCCCGAATCCACCGGCGCCTCGGCCATGCCCACGCAGGGCTTGGTCGACACGCGCAGGCCGTCGAACACCTGCACCAGGCACTCGCGCTGGCGGAACAGCACCACGAGCCCACTCAGCAGGCCCACACCCACAGCACCCTCGGGCGGATGTGGGCAAGACGGGGAGACCATCGACGGGCGCTGAAGCACGCCCGCCGCGCCCTAGACCTCTACCGCGTCCTGGACCAGCCCGCGTGGCAAGCTCTCGCACTCAACCAGGTGGGCTGGCACACCGCTCAGCTAAGCACCAGGCCAAAACTCCTGTCCGAAACCTTCGGGTAGCCAGGGGCTGGTCCAGGGTGCGGCGGTGGTGAGGTTCTGCTCGG
>DATMCA010001202.1:0-6023 GCA_035559015.1 Umezawaea sp.
GAGCACGAGACAGCGATGGCAATCGGGCAGGAGGCGCCGTGCCGGGGCAGCCGGACGACCCGCACGTCGTGGCAGAAGTAGCGACCGCCGAACTGCGCGCCGATGCCGAAGTTGCGGGTCAGCTCCAGGACCTGCTGCTCCAGGTCGGTGTCGCGGAACGCGTGGCCCTCCGGGGAGCCCTCGGTCGGAAGGCCGTCCAGATAACGGGCGGACGCGAGCTTGGCGACCTTCAGGTTCTGCTCGGCCGACAGACCGCCCACGACCACGGCGAGGTGGTACGGCGGGCACGCGGCCGTGCCGAGCGAGCGCAGCTTCTCGTCCAGGAAGGTGGCCAGCCGCTTCGGGTTCAGCAGCGCCTTCGTCTCCTGGTAGAGGAACGTCTTGTTCGCGCTGCCGCCGCCCTTGGCCATGAACAGGAACTCGTACTTCGGCTCCGTGCCGGGCGCGGTGAACAGGTCGATCTGCGCGGGCAGGTTGGTGCCGGTGTTCTTCTCGTCCCAGAACGACGTCGGCGCCATCTGCGAGTACCGCAGGTTCAGCTCCTGGTAGGCGTCGAAGATGCCGCGCGACAGCGCTTCCTCGTCCGTCCCGCCGGTCAGCACGCCCTCGGTGCGCTTGCCCATGATGATCGCCGTGCCGGTGTCCTGGCACATCGGCAGCACGCCGCCCGCGGCGATGTTCGCGTTGCGCAGCAGGTCCATCGCGACGAAGCGGTCGTTGCCGCTCGCCTCGGGGTCGTCCACGATCGCGCGGAGCTGGGCGAGGTGCGACGGGCGCAGCAGGTGCTGGATGTCCCGGATCGCTTCCTTGGCCAGCAGCGTCAGTGTCTCGGGGGCGATCTCCAGGAACTTCCGGCCCGCGGCCTCGACGACCTTCACGCCGTTGGCGGTCAGCAGGCGGTACTCGGTGGTGGTGTCCTTCGCCAAGGGGAGGACGTCGGTGTACTGGAACGTGGTGGTGGTGGGCACGTCGGCGGGCTCCCTTGCGCGCTTCGGAATCCGACAAACGTATCCGATCGCCGATGCCCGACGGTGCCTTCGGGATGTGATTCGCGTCTTGCCGCGGAGCGGGCGTCCCGACTACGCGCCGATGCCGGCCGGTGACGTGGTGTGCGCGTGGCTCACGGCCTCGGTGGCCGGCGAACCGGGCCGTCCGGGAGAGCCGGTGACCCCGGACTGTCGGGAGTGGATCCGGGGCCGCTCAGCGGCCCCGGCCGACAAAAGTGAGGAGTGCCGACGAAACGGGGGAGTCCGCGAATAGCGGAAGGCCGGGCCGGCCCCCGACCGCCCCGACCTTCCTTCGTATGCGACGAGCCCCCACGTGATGAGGTGAGGGCTGCCGCAAGGTCCGTGTAGAGCAAGACCGTGCCGTGATCCGCATCACAAGTCAACGCGGCCAAACGGGTGAGTCAGCTCGCGTAGGCGCGCAGCTTCTCCGCGCGCTCGCCCTGCCGAAGCTTCGACATGACCTCGCGCTCGATCTGGCGGACCCGCTCGCGGGACAGCCCGAAGCGCTTGCCGATCTGGTCGAGCGTCCGCGGCTGGCCGTCCTCCAGGCCGTACCGCAGCCGGATGACCGCCTGCTCGCGCGGGTCGAGCGTGGACAGGACGCGCCGCAGGTCGTCCTGGAGCAGACCGGAGATGACCGCGCTCTCGGCGTCCGTCGCGTCGGAGTCCTCGATGAAGTCGCCCAGCGGGGCGTCCTCCTCGGCGCCGACCGGCATGTCCAGGCTCACCGGGTCGCGGGCGTGGTCGAGCAGATCGGAGACCTTCTCGGCGCTGATGCCCGATTCCTTGGCGAGTTCCTCGGTCGTCGCTTCGCGACCCAGCTGCTGGTGGAGATCGCGCTTGATCCGCGCCAACTTGTTCACCTGTTCCACCAGGTGGACGGGAAGGCGGATGGTGCGACCTTGATCCGCCATTCCGCGGGTGATCGCTTGGCGGATCCACCACGTCGCGTAGGTCGAAAACTTGAAGCCCTTGGTGTAGTCGAACTTCTCCACCGCGCGGATCAAGCCCAGGTTGCCTTCCTGGATCAGATCGAGGAGCGGCATTCCGCGACCGGTGTATCGCTTGGCAAGCGAAACGACCAGACGAAGATTCGCTTCGAGCAGGTGGTTCTTTGCCACGTGGCCGTCCCGCACCAGCGCGCGCAGTTCTTCGCGACGCGTGGGGGACAGGCGCTTCGCGGTCTCGGCCATGTGCTGCGCGAAGACGCCCGCTTCGATCCGCTTCGCCAGCTCGACCTCCTCCGCCGCCGTGAGCAGGGCGGTCTTGCCGATTCCGTTCAGGTAGACTCGAACGAGATCGGCGGCCGGACCCTGAGCGTCCAGGTCGAGTTCGGCGGGACTGATGTGGCTGACGGTGGTGTCGACCTCGCGGTCGAAGACCCTCGGGACGGTCATGGAACTCCCTCCCCCTTTGTCGCGGGCTGGCGTGCGGTTGCGTCACACACCTGCGCTGCACTGCGCAGTGAGCCTTTCGGCGTCGGGGCCCGCTGGGTACCCATCGCTTGCCGGCTGGACACTTGGGAAACGCGTCGGAATGCCAATTCGTTCCCGACTCCCTGACAAGAAGACGTCTCCGCCGTCACACCCGTTGCTCGCGCAATGCTGAGGATTTCCTGAGAGCGTCCTAGAGTTCGACCAAAACGGTGAACGGTCCATCGTTCACGCTCTGTACCGACATCATCGCGCCGAACCGTCCTGTTTCGACACGGGCACCCTTTTGTCGCAGTTCCCGCACCACTCCCTCGATCAAGGGCTCCGCGTGTTCGGGCCGGGCGGCCGCCGTCCACGAGGGACGGCGACCCTTCCGCGTCTCGCCATAAAGTGTGAACTGGCTCACAATCAGCAGAGGTGCGCCGGTCGAGGCGCACGATTCCTCGCCGTTCAGGATCCGCAGCTCGTGCAGCTTCCGAGCCATGACCGGAACCATCGCCGCGTCGTCGTCGACATGCACTCCCAGCAGCACCAACAGGCCCGGCTCGGCGATCGAGCCGACGACCAGATCCTCCACCGTCACGCTCGCCTGTGTGACACGCGCCACAACAGCCCTCACGCGGGCCTCAACATGCCGTGGCGGACCAGGTCCCGCACCACCGGCAGCGCGTTCGCGACCAGCCCGTCGACCGGCTGGTCGTGCGCGAACGCCAGCAGCGTCACCAGGTCCTCCAGCGGCAGCGCCCCGCGGCACCCGGCCAGCAGCGCCGCCGCGACCTCGTCCAGCTCGTGCTGCCACCCCGGCCCGTCCTGCCGGTGCAGGCGGCGCACGACGGCCGTCCAGCCCTCCTCGTCCGGCGAGGACACCTCTTCGAGCAGGACCGACTCGGGCACGGTGAACCGCGTGGCGAGCAGCGACTCGGCGGACCCGTTCGCCCTCAGCCACTCGACCCGGTCCAGCCACAGCGACGTCTCCGGCCCCAGCGGGTCCACGTACGCGTGCCGCAGGTCCTCGCAGACCACCTCGGCGTGCGCCGCGGACGTCCGCCGCAGCGTCACGAACCCGAACCCGACGCCCTCGACGTCGTTGCGCGCGAACCAGTCGAGCCACACGGCGGCCTTCTCCCGCCCCTCGGCGGACCGCGGGTCGACACCGGCGTCGCGCAGCCACGTCCCCACGTACAGCGCCGGGTCGGCGACGTCCCGCTGCACGAACCACGCGTCGACACCCCCGCGCGGGAGCCACGACGACACCCTGTCGCCCCAGTCCTCGCCCTTGCGGTGCAGCCACGAGGCGAGGAGCTGCCCGACGCCGCCCTCGTTGAGGAAGGAGGGCATCTGCCGCACGACTAGCGCGCTGGCGTCGTCCCCGCCGAGACCGGAATCGCGGTACGTGTAGTCGACGCGCGGCGGCCCGACGACGAAGGGCGGGTTGCAGACGATCTGGTCGAACCGCCGATTGGCCACCGGTCCGAACCACTCGCCCTGGCCGAGTTCGACGTCCAGCCCGTTCAGCAGGAACGTCCCCCTGGCCAGCGCCAGCGCCCGCTCGGACAGGTCCGTGGCGGTGATCCGCTCCGCGTGCCGGGAGGCGTGCAGGACCTGCACGCCGCACCCCGTCCCCAGGTCGAGCAGGGACCCGACGGGCCTGCGGGCCGTGGCCCTGGCCAGGCTGATCGAGGCCTGCCCGATGCCCAGCACGTGGTCGGACGACACGGGGCCACCGCGCTGGTCGGCGTCGAGATCGGCGATCACCCACCACGAATCGTGCGGCCGGACGTCCAACCCGGCCCGGAAACCGGCGGGGTCGGCCCGCAGCACCTCGGTGGCGAGCAGCTGGTCGAGGTCCACGGACTTGAACGCGGCGGTGACGTCGGCCTCGGACTCGACGTCGCCCAGCAGGAACAGCCGGACGAAGGTCCCCAGCGCACCGGCGTCCCGCGTGGCCCGTCGGGCCGCCTCGGGTTCACCCCGCGTCATGGCGGCGTGGGCCTGCCCGCCCAGAGCGGCCAGCACCCCGTCGGTGTCGTAGCCGGCCGTCCGGAAGGCGTCGCGGAGGCGCGAGGTCAACTCGGGAGAGAAATCAGGGAGCACCGCGCCATGCTTTCATCCCGCCCGCTCAACCCCGCTCCCCGTGCACGGCCAGGGCGATGGCCATGGCCAGCCGCTGCTCGGCGTCCTCCAGGGGCAGCGCGGTCACCTCGCCCATCCGCTGCATCCGGTACCGCAGCGTGTTCGGGTGCACCGACAGGGCCCGCGCGGCCTCCCGCGTGTCCCCCTGGGCGGCCAGCCACGCCCTCAACGTCTCCGCGTAGGCCGTCCCGTGCTCCCGGTCGTGCCGCAGCAGCTCCGCGACGGGCCCCCGCTCCGGCAGCCGCCCGCTGTCCGCCGCGGCGGCCAACCGGTGCAGCAGGACCCGCGCCCAGGCCGTGTCGTACACGACCGGCTCCCCGGTCGACAGCGCCAGGCACTCGTCCGCCTCCCGCCGGGAAGCGGACACCTGCACCGCGTCGGCGGCCCCGCCGATGCCTGCCAGCACCGTCGCCTCGGTGGGCAGCTCCCGCTCCAGCGACCGCACCCACTCCACCGCGACGGCGGCCGAATCCCCGCACGGCACCACGGTGTACAGCACGTTCCCGAACAACGCGCTGCGCCCCGGGCGCGACCACCCGAAACCCGCCGTGGCCCGCTCGAAGGCCAGCAGCGCGGCCCCGTGGTCCGCGTCCCCGACGTGCGCCTGCACGGCGATCACCCGGAGGTCCACCTGCGGCAACCCCAGCCGGGCCAACGCCGTGGGCGCGCCGGAGGGCGAGTCCAGCAACGCGATCACCAGGTCCGCCTCGGCCTGCCGCTCCAGGTCCGCGCTCGCCCGAGCGCGCAGCAGGTGCAGCGCCGAGGTGCGGGCCCCGTCCACCAGGGCCGCGGCACGAGACGCGTCGACGGGCCCGTCCACCTCGACCCAGACGGACCCCAGCAGCTCGCGCCCGGCGCGGACGGCGGCGACCAGCCGCTCACCCAGCTGGTCGGTCAACCGGGGCACGAAGATGGGTTCGTCCGACAGCGCCAGGTGCGCGAACACCCCGTAGGCGTCCAGTGCCGCCCGAGCTTCCTCGGGCACCTTCCGCCCGAGGATCGTCTGCACCCGCACCTGGTCCACGTCCTGCTGCCGGTACGAGTACGCCAGCACCCGCGACTGCTGGTCCTCGATCGTCACCGGCCCGCCCACCACGGCCGCGATGGCGTCGGCGACGGCGAACAGGTCCCCGGACCGCTGCCCCCCGAGCACCAGCGTCTGCACCACCGACGCCAACTGGCTCCACGGCACCGACGGCTCCACCAGCAGCACCGCCGCCCCGGACTTCCGCGCGGCGGCGAGCACCTTCTCGTCCAACGGCGGTTGCCCGTGCAGCACCACGACAGCGGCGGCGGTGGACGCCACCAGCCGGGCGGCGGCGGAGGAGGACGGGATGCCCAGTCCCAGCAGGACGTCGTCCGGAGCGGCGGGCGTCAGCTCGGCGGCGTCGTGCAGCGCCACACCCCGGAGCTCGACGTCCCGTCCGCGGGGGGCGCAGCTCAGGTGCGT
>DATMCA010001203.1:0-9714 GCA_035559015.1 Umezawaea sp.
CTCCACGGCCAGGGCACGCAGGCGGCGCACCACGTCCGCTGGGATCTCGTAGAGGTGGAACTCGCCCCGGTGGTTCATCCGGGCCGGCCGCGGCAGGTCCGTCGGCAGGTCGAGCACTGGGGCGTCCCGCAGCGTTCGGCGCCAGAACGCCACCTGCCCGTCCAGCGCGGACCCGCCGACCACCTCGCGCTGCCACCGGGCGTGGTCGCGGTACTGGACGGGCAGCGGCGCGAGCCGGTACGGCCTGCCCTCCAGCCGGGCGGCGTACATCTCGGTCAGCTCGTCGCGGAGGATCGTCGGCGCGTGGCCGTCGTTGACCGCGTGGTGCATGAGGTTCGCGACGAGGTGGTCCTCCGGGCCGTGGCGGAGGACGAGCACCCGGTAGAGCGGGTCGACGGCCAGGTCGAAGGAGTGGGCGAAGTGCTCGGCCACCAGTCGTTCCGCCACGGCGGGATCGTCCTCTGCGGACAGGTCGACGATCCTGCAGAAGTCCCCGAGGTCGGGCCGGATCACCAGCCGGGCCTCGCCGCCGTCGTCGACGAAGTTCGACCGGATGGTCTCGTGGCGGCGCGCGAAGTCCTCCAGCGCGGCGCGCCACGCGTCCGGGTCGAACGGGCCGGTGATGCGCATCCGCGACGACAGGTTGTACATCGTGGTGCCCGGTTCCACCTGGTGCTGGAACCACATCCGCTCCTGGCCGAACGACAGCACGTACTCGTCGCCCGGCGTGACCGGTGGGAGCCGGGACTCGTCCACCGCGGGCACGAGGGCGCCGCGCAGCCGTTCCACGTGCTCGACCAGGTCGGACACCGCCCGGTGCTCGTAGATGTCGACGAGCCTCACCTCGACCTCGAACCGGCGGGTGAGTTCGCTCATCACCTGGAGCCCGACGACGGAGTTCCCGCCCAGCTCGAAGAAGTCCGCGTCGGCGGCCACGTCGTCGGCGCGCAGCAGCCCGGCGAGGACGGACCGCACCTGCGCGCCGACCGACGTGTCCTCCTCCACCGCGGCCGGGGTCGACTCCGGCTCGCTCCCCACCCAGCACCGGACGCCCTCCAGGGGATGACCGGGCAACGACACGCGCCTCGGCGGCCGGGTGTCGGCCCGCAGCGCGGACCAGTCCACGTCCACCCCGAGTTCGTAGAGCCTGCCGACCAGCCGCGGGAGGTCGTCCGGCGACGCCACGGCCTCGCGGTGGACCCCGTCCCGTTCGGGCAGCGCCGCCGTGATGTCGCCCCGCACGCCGAGTTCCACGACCACGACCGGTCCGTCGGCGACCAGGCGGTCGATCGCGTCGGCGAGCTTGGCCGGATCCGCCGGGAGGTCGGGGGCGGTTCCGGCGGCCAGCTCTGCGGTGTCCACATCGGACAGTTCTCCCCGGACCCAGCGGGCCAGGTAGCGGGACCGGCCGGAGGCGAGGACCCCGTCCACCCCGACGGCGGACGTGAGCGTCCGGTACATCCCCAGCTGCCACGCGGCCGCGGTCCCCCGCAGCGGCAGCGCGGCGGGCAGCGCCACCGGCTCCGCCGGGGACGTCGTCACCGCGTTGCCGGACAGCGCCACGACGACCCTCGGCGTCGACGTCGGTTCGGCGGACGACCCGCTCAGGACGTGCTCCTCCAGCGCCTCGGCGAGTTCGGAGGTCGAGTCGGCGAGCACGGCGATCCGGTGCCGGTGGTGGTCGCGCCCCTCGTTGAGGGTGAAGGCTATGTCCGCGAGCGGCTCGGCGCCGGACCGCAGCTCACCGGCGAGGCGGACGCACAGCCTGGTGAGCGCCGACCGGGAGCGGGCGGACACCCCGACCAGCACCGGTCCGACGTGTGCGTCGGGCGCGGTCTCGGCGGCGGGGGCCTGCTCGACCACGCAGTGCGCGTTGAGTCCGCCCAGGCTGAACGAACTCACGCCCGCCCGGCGGGGCGAACCGTCCTCGCGCTCGGGCCACGCCTGCGCCGACGTGACGACCCGCAGCCCCGCCGCGTCGAGGTCGACCCCACGGGCGGACCGCCGGAAGTGCAGCGACGGGTACAGCTCGCCGTGCCGGACACCGAGGATCACCTTCACCAGCCCGGTAACGCCCGCCGCGTTGTCCAGGTGCCCGATGTTCGTCTTCACCGAACCGATCGGCAGCGGCACGCGGTTCCCCCCGCGCGCCAACGCGAGGCCTTCGACCTCCACCGCGTCACCGAGCCTGGTCCCCGAGCCGTGCGCCTCCACGTAGTCCGCGTCCGCGACGTCGAGACCCGCGCGCCGCCAGGCCTCGCCGACGACCTCAGCCTGCGCTCGGGCGCTCGGGGTGCTGATCGTCGCCGAGTGGTGGCCGTTGTGCAGCACCGCGCTCGCGGCGATGACGGCGTGGATCCGCGCGCCTTCGGCGACCGCCCGGTCCACGGTGGTGAGCAGGAGGACGGCACCGCCCTCACCGCCGACGGCTCCGTCGGCCGCCTCGTCGAAGGCGCGGCAGCGACCGCTGGTGGACATGATCTCGGGGAAGCCGTCCAGGTGGTCGTGCGCCGGGGGCAGCGACCGGACGTTGACCCCACCCACCAGCGCGTACTCCGCGTCGCCCGCCAGCAGTTCGCGGGCGGCGTGGTGCACCGCCACCAGCGAGCCGTTGCACCCGGTGTCGATGCCGTAGCACGGGCCGGTCATCCCGAACCGGTGGGCGATCCGGGCGGGCATGCCGCCGGGCCAGGTCCCGGTCATCGCGAGGGTGGAGCGTTCGGGGACGAGCCGCTCGTAGTCCGAGGACGGCAGGCTGAAGATCACGGCCGTGCGCCTCGACGTGAACCAGGACGTCGGGTAGCCGGCGTCGTCCAGCGCGGCCTGGGTCAGCACGTGCGCGAGCCGGTGCTGCGGTTCCAGCAGTTCGGCTTCCCGGCGGGACAGCCCGAAGAAGGCGTGGTCGAACCGGTCGACCTCGTCCAGGTAGCCCATGGGGAGGTAGCGCGTGTCCGGGTCCATCCCGGTGGCCGCGATCCTCGCCGCGGGCAGTTCCCGCACCGAGTCGCGACCGTTGCGCAGGTTGGACCGGAACTCCGCGAGGCTCCCGGCGTGCGGGTAGCGAACGCCCATCCCGATGACCGCCATGCCCGACGACCCCATGCCGCTGTGTCCTTTCCCGAAGTCGGTCACACCTCGAACCGGAAGGTGGGCGCGGGAGCCCCCGGACCGTCGCCCTCCGCCCGCGCCGCCACGGCGGCCGCCTGCGCCTCGATGGTGTCGAACTCGAACAGCTCGCCGACGCGGAGCGCTCCCGGCCAGCGCGCGTCCAGCCGCTCGTAGAGGTCCATGAGCTTCAGCGACGTGCCGCCCGCGTGCCAGAACGTGTCCCGCAGCCCGGCGTCGTGGTGCCGCAGGACCGCGCCCCACTCGGCCGCCACCTCGCGCTGCCGTTCCGTCCACCCCTCGTCGACGGCGGCCGGGTCGGGGGTCGTGGCCGGGACCAGGGCCCGGAGCGCCGCCCTGTCCGCCTTGCCGTTGTGCGTCAACGGGATCCGCTCGACCGGCACGAACACGGCGGGCACCGCCTGGTCGAGCAGGTGCAGCGCGCACCAGGCCCGCAGCCGCTCCCCCAGTGCCCGGTCGGCGTCGACCGGCACGACGAACGCGACCAGTCCCGCGTCCGGTGCCACGACCACCGCGGCCTGCCGGACGCCGTCGTGGCCCTGCACGACGTGCTCGACCTCGCCGAGTTCCACCCGCGTGCCGCGCACCTTGACCTGGTCGTCGGTCCGGCCGTGGAACTCCAGTTCCCCAGACTGGTCGACGCGGGCCAGGTCGCCCGTGCGGTACATCGTCGTGCCGTCGCCGTGCGGGTCGGCCACGAACCGCTCCGCGGTCCGTCCGGGGTCGTGGGCGTAACCCGGTCCCACGTACTCGCCACCGATGTACAGCTCACCGATCCGCCCCGGCGGCAGCGGTCGCAGCCGCGCGTCCAGCACCCGCGCGGTCGCCCGGTCGAACGGCCGTCCGATCGGGACCGTCCTCTTCGGACTGCCGACGACCGGGTGGGCGGTGCAGATGATCGACGTCTCGGTCGGCCCGTAGACGTTCACCAGGCGGGTGCCCGGCAGCGCGGCCCGGTGCCGCTCGACCAGCGCGGGCGTGACCGCCTCGCCGCCGACGAGGCACAGGTCCAGGCTGTCCGGCAGCAGGTCCGCGCGGTCCAGCAGCAGGTGGTGGAACGAGGGCACGGTGAACGAGTGGGTGATCCGGTGGCGCGCGGCCAGGTGCGCCACGGCCACCGGGTCCCTCAGCTCCCGCGCGTCGGGCACCACGACCGTTCCGCCCGTGCCCAGCGCCGAGAACAGCGCGCTGAGAACGCCGTCGAAGGACACCGACATCACCGGCATGAACACCGGGGCGGGTCCGTACAGGCCGGTGTGACCGGCGATGGCGACGTCCAGGTTCGCCCTGCTGATCACCACGGCCTTCGGCCGACCGGTCGTGCCCGAGGTCAACACCAGGTACGCGGGGTGGCGGCCGTCCGCCACGACCGGGGGAACAGGTGTCAGCGGGCCGCGCGCGGCGAAGTCGACCAGCGGTGGCGGCCGGTCCACCGCCCCCAGCGGTCCGCCGACGTCACCGAGGTGGACGACCGCGGCGCAGTCCGCGACCGCCAGGGCGGAGTCGAGCCGCACCGCCGGGTGACCGGGCTCGACGACGGTCCACGCCGCCCCGGTCCGCAGCACGGCGACCATTCCCACCAGCGCGGCCATCCCCTGCGGCAGGTGCAGGACGACCGTGCGGCCGGGTCCCGCGCCGACGGCGGCGAGCCTGCCGGCTAGTTCGGCGGCGGTGTCGACGAGTTCGCGGTACGTCAGCACCTCACCGCCGACGACCAGCGCCGCGTCGTCGGGCCCGCGGCGGGCGTGCCGTTCCACCGCCTCCAGGGCTTCGGACATTCGCCGTCCTCCGTCCTCGTCCTAGTGGGACGTCTTGCGCAGCAACGTGGTGCTCCACGCCGCGACCGGACTGCTGTTCATCACCAGCACGACGCCGCCCGCGGGCACCTCGGGTGCGGCCTCGGCGAGGTTGGCGAGCACGTCGACCGGGCCGACGTGGCCGTAGCGGGCCAGGTTGCGCCGGCACGCGTCGTGGATCGACAGGTCGAGCGCGTCCTCCCAGAAGGCGAACGCCCCCGCGGCGAGGTTCTGCATGAGCACCGCGGCCTGCTCGCCCGGCCGGAGGTCGTTGCGGGCCAACACCTCGCGGTTCAGCTCCAGGAACCGGTTCCGGCTCTCGACGGCGAGCCGGAAGGAGTAGGTCGGCTCGTCGGAGCACTCCTCGGCCCACTGCCGCTGGGGGGTGTCCCGGTAGTCGATCCGGAAGAGGTCGGCGTACTTCCCGTCGGTCCGCAGGCCGTGGTCGACCAGTTCGAACCCACCCGCGCCGGACGTGCTCAGCAGGACGGCGCCACCGCCGTCGCCGAGCACGGTCATCGGCGCCCGGTAGCGCGCGCGGGTCGCCGCCTTGACGCCCATGGCCACCAGAACGTGCCGCCACCCCGGATGGCCGCGCAGCAGCGAGGACCCGACGGTGAGGGCCGCCGACACCGACACGCAGCCGAGTTCCCCCACCCCGAGGGTGAAGGCCCGGTCGGCGTGGAGCCGTTCCTGGAGCCGGGTCGCCTCGGAGGCCATCAGGTACTGGGGAGCGCGGCCCTGCACGAGGATCAGCCCGTCCAGGTCGCGCGCCGCCAGGCCCGATCGCCGCAGCACCTCGTGGGCGGCCCGTTCGGCGAGGTCCACTTCGGACATCCCGGGCGCTTCGCGCACCTGGTCGATGCCCAGGGCCAGCGCGTGGTCCCGGCGCAACGCAGGCAGCCCGGCGAGTTCGGGCAACCGCCCGACCTCGGCCACCCGGTCCGGGAACCAGGTCGAGACGGGCCCGAGCAGGACTCCGGGCCGTTCACCGGTGACCGGCGCTGCTGACATGGACCCGACGCTAGGAACCGGCGGCGGGGAGGAGCCAGATCATTAACCCAGCGGGAAAAGCCGGGAACGCGGGCAACCGATCCGCCGCGTCCGGCATCGCGCGCGACCCGATCGCCGGTCCTTTACCCGGATCCGCCGGTGGCGGCACAATGAGGCACGTCCATCCGGTGCGGGCCGCGGGGGAACCAATGGCGACACGGAAGCGATCTCGTTCCACCGCCGGAGCCCGCCGCCGTCGACCGCTGTTGGCGGCCGTCGTCGTGGGCGCGATGGCCACCCTCTCGGGCTGCGTGAGCGTGGAGTTCGGGGTCGGGGTGGAGACCGCCGGGCCGATGCCCGTGCGGACGCCGCCCGGTCGGACCGCGCTCGCCATCCCGGTGGACACCTCGGCCCCCGACAGCGCGGGCGGGTTGCGCCGCAACCGGTCCACCGAGGGGGTCATCCCTGACCTGCTCGAACAGGTCAGGGGCCAGATGCCCGCCACGATCGTCGTGCCGGGCAGCACCACGTTCGCCGTCTACCACCTGCCCGACGTCGAGGCGCCGAACGGCGACGTCCTCCTGGTCCGCGGGTCGGTCACCGATCCGGGCCAGATGCTGGAGGTGGCGCGCGCCCGACCCCGGCAGCAGGGGCCGCCCACCGAGGTCGACCTCGGCGACGGCGTCCGCGGGGTGTGCACGCAGTCGACGAACTCGGGCGGCTACCTCGTGCCCGCGTGCGCCTGGGTCGCCGTGGACGCGTTCGGCCAGATCGCGCCGCTGGTGCCGATCGGGTCGCCCGCGCCGCCGTTGAGCACCGCGGAACTGGCGGACGTCATGCGCGGGATGCTGGCCGACCTGCCGTAGACCGGCCACCCGACCAGGAATCCTTTCACCCACTGAAAACGACACTTCCCCGCGGCGGGTGGACTGCTCCAAGGTCCTGGGCACCCGCCGTCCCGGCGGACGCGGCCCGGCGGGTCACCACCACGACCGGCGGGCGCGACGTCCTTCTTGGCAGAACAGGAGACCGCGCTGTGATGACCGCCTTCGTGCGCGACCAGTGGTACGTGGCCGCTTACGGGCAGGAGATCGGACGTGAGTTGTTCGCGAGGACCGTCCTCGGCGAACCCCTGGTGTTCTACCGCGCCGAGACCGGCGAGGTCGTCGCTCTGGCCGACCGGTGCGTGCACCGGCGCTACCCGCTCTCGGAGAGCAGGCTCGACGGCGACACGATCGTCTGCGGCTACCACGGTTTCACCTACGACAAGGTCGGCACGTGCGTGTCCGTTCCCGGACAGGCCCGGATCCCGCGCACCGCGAGGGTCCCGTCGTACCCGGTGGTGGAGCGGGACTCGTTCGTCTGGGTGTGGATCGGCGCGGCCGACAAGGCCGACGAGTCACTGATCCCGCGGGCGCCCTGGCTCGTCGACCCGGAGTACACGACGGTGTGCGGGATGGAGCCGCTGGCCGCGCGCTACCTGCTGCTGGTGGACAACCTGCTCGACCTCTCGCACGAGACCTACCTGCACGGCGGGTACATCGGCACCCCCGAGGTCGCCGCCACGCCGATCACCACGGAGGTCGACGAGGAGAACCGGGTCATCTACGTCAGCAGGCGGATGGACGACGCCGCGTGCCCGCCGTTCTACGCGAAGTCCACCGGCATCGAGGGTCGGATCACCCGCTGGCAGGACATCGAGTACCGGCCGCCGTGCCTGTACCTGCTGCACAGCCGGATCGCGCCGGTGGGCGTGCTGCCCGAGGAGGACGGGACCGACCCGAACGCGTTCCACGTCAAGGTCGTCTACGCCATCACGCCGGAGACCGAGCACAGCACGCACGACTTCTGGGCCGTGGCGAGGGACTTCGCCCTCACCGACCAGGGCGTGTCGGACTTCCTGGCCGAGAACAACCGCACGGTGGTGCTCCAGGACGTCACCGCGCTGGACATCCTGGAGAAGGTGATCGAGTCCGAGCCCGACGGCTACCAGGAACTGTCGGTCAACATCGACACCGGCGGTCTCGCGGCCCGGCGGATCCTCAAGCGGATGGCCGCCGACGCCGCCGAGCCCGCGCGGGGAGCGCGGGTATGAGCGGCCGGGTCGCGATGCTGCGCGGCGGGACCGTCCACCGCGTCCACTGGCGGCTGGGCACCGATCTGCTGGTCGCCGTCTGCCACTGCGGCGCCGAGCGCGACTTCGAGGACCCGGTCGTGCTCTGGGACTGGCTGCTCGCCCACCCGGTCGGCCACGAGTCGGAGTCCGCGCCCGCCGAGCGGCGGCCGTTGGCCGGGATCGCTCGATGACGGCTCAGCGCGTCGAGCCGGAACTCGACCTGCTGTTGGCGCACAAGGAGGTGGTGGCCGCCGGAGTGGTCGTGATGAGCCTGCGCCACCGCGACGGCGACGACGTGCCCGCGTGGGAACCGGGCGCGCACGTCGACCTCGTGCTGCGGCCGGACCTGGTGCGGCAGTACTCGCTGTGCGGCGACCCGGCGGACCGGTCGGAGCTGCGGCTGGCCGTGCTGCACGAGCCGAACGGCCGCGGCGGCTCCGACCACGTGCACGACCGGCTCCGGGCCGGTGACGAGGTGCGCGTCCGGGGACCGCGCAACCACTTCGCGCTGGTGGAGGCCAAGCGCTACCTGTTCATCGCGGGCGGCATCGGCATCACGCCGATCCTGCCCATGGTGGCGGCGGCCGACGCGCTCGGCGCGGACTGGCGGCTGGTGTACGGCGGGCGGACGCGGAACTCGATGGCGTTCCGGGACCACCTGACCCGCGAGTACGGGGAGCGGGTGAGCATCCGGCCGCAGGACGAGACCGGGCTGCTGGACCTGGACCCCCTGCTGGCGGAACCGGACCCGGACACCGCCGTCTACTGCTGCGGCCCCGAGTCGCTGCTCTCGGCGGTCGAGCGGCACTGCGCGCACTGGCCGTCCGGGGCCCTGCACGTCGAGAGGTTCGCCCCCAAACCGGGCTCGGGCGACCTCGCCTCCTTCGAGGTCGAGCTGGCGCGGTCGGGCAGGACCCTGCTGGTCCCGCCGGACCGGCCGATCCTCGACGTCGTCGAGGACGCCGGGGTGCAGGTCCTGTGGTCGTGCCGCGAGGGAACGTGCGGCACCTGTGAGACGGTCGTCCTGGACGGTGTCCCGGACCACCGCGACTCGTTGCTCACCGAGGCCGAGAGGGAGGCGGGCGACACGATGATGATCTGCGTTTCACGCGCGTGCGGCACGCGGCTCGTCCTCGACCTGTGACCGGACGAGCCGCGACCGGGAGGCCCGCGACCGGCGGGCCCGTCGCCGACCGGCCCGCGACCGGTCGGTCGGTGACGGCGAAGGTGCTCGCCCTGCTGGAGGCGTTCACGCCCGAGGCCCACGCGCTGACCCTCACGGAGTTGGCGCGGCGGGCTGGCGTGTCGCTGCCGACGGCGCACCGCCGGGCCATGGAGCTGGTCGCGTGGGGCGCGCTGGAACGCGGCCCCGACGGCCGGTTCCGCATCGGCCTGCGCCTGTGGGAGGTCGCCTCCCTCGCCCCGCGCGGTCTGGGCCTGCGCGAGGCCGCCATGCCGTTCATGGAGGACCTGTACGAGGTCACCCACGAGAACGTCCAGCTCGCCGTGCGGGCCGGGCTGGAACTGGTGTTCGTCGAGCGGATCTCCGGCCGCGACGCCGTTCCGGTCCGGACCCGCGTCGGGGGGCGGTTCGCGCTGCACGCCACCGGGGTCGGGCTGGTGCTGCTCGCCCACGCGCCGGTCGAGGTGCAGGAGGAGATGCTGGCCTCGCCGCTGCGCGGG
>DATMCA010001204.1:0-2390 GCA_035559015.1 Umezawaea sp.
TCTGCAGATAGATCGGCAGCGCGATCATGACGCCGCCCAGGGCGATCTGCTGGAGCATCTGTTCGGAGATCCCGAACCTGAACAGCTTGGAGGTGAACAGATCTGGGTCGATCAGCGTCGGCTTCCCGGCACCCTTGCGCCGCACCAGCCAGTACGCCAGCGCGCCCATGGCGATCACACCGGTGGCCAGCAGCGCGCCAACGGATTCGCCGCCCTCCTGCCACGCCAGGATCCCCAGCACGAGCCCGCCCATACCCAGTACGGACAGCAGCGCGCCCACGCTGTCGATGGTCCGCGGCCCGGTGTAGGGCACGTCGCGGACGAGTTTGATGCCCGACAGCACGACGGCGATGATGACGACCTCGAGCACGAACCCGATCCGCCACGACAGGTAGGTGGTGATGAAACCCCCGAGCAACGGTCCGACGGCGGCGGCGATCGCCGCCGCGGCCCCGACCAGGGCGTAGACCTGCTTCTGCGCCGCACCTTCGAAGTTGCCGTGGATGAGCTACTGCATGGCCGGCAGCAGCAGGGAGGCGCCGATCCCTCCCAGCACTGCCCAGAAGATGATGACCGCGGTCAGGCTCTGGGCGAGCGCCATCGCCAAGGCGCCGACGGCGTAGCCCAGCAGACCCAACACGTAGGCCCGCTTGCGCCCGATGAGATCGCCGACCTTGCCGCCGATCAGAATGAACGCGGCAGACACCAGTGCTTCCAGCGCGATCGCCGACTGGACGCCGCTGACGGTCGTGCCGAGATCCCGAACCACCGCTGAGATCGACACATTCATCAGCGAGGTGTCGACGACGAGCACGAACATCGCCGCCGCCAACAGCAGGCCCAGCATCCGCTGATGACCCGCTACCTGCCCGGCATCGCTGGAACTCGTTGCCTCGGTCATCGCAGACCCACCACCTCACCAGTCGTGACGTTCCTCTGGACCATGACGTTCCTCTGGCCGTGAAGATCAACACCGATAGTCATCGACGTGGCCTTCGCTCGGCGGCGCCAAGGGCCACCCCCCCTGCGCGAGAGCCGGATCGCATCGGGCCGGGTCGCTGGAGAATAGGGCCGTGGCTGGTGCTCAGCCCGATCACGCCCTGTGTTCGAGCAGGCCGTGCTCGTGGGCGGAGCGGACGGCCGTCCGGCGGCTGCTGACGCCGAGTTTGGCGTAAACGGATCGGACGTCGCTTTTGACGGTGTTGACCGACAGGGTCAAGTCGGTGGCGATCTCGTCCAAGGAGAGCAGCGAGGGCAGCAGTTCGAGCACGGTGAGCTCTCGCTCGGTCAGCATGGTGGTGAGGTCGGCGGAGACACTGGCGTTGTGGTGGTGCGGCCAGGGTTCCGCGCGTGGCGCAGGTCACCCCGCGGGACCCCGCGGGGTGGGCAGTTGTGGGCTCAGGCTGGAGAGCGCCCCGCGCAGCGGACGGTGGTCCCCGTTGAGGATCAGCGGCACGGCGAATCGGTGTAGCAGGTCGGACAGCAACGTGGTGTCGCCGCTGCGGGCAGCGTGGTCCAGGGCACGGATTGGCGAACCCTGGTCTGCCCACCAGCGCGCCGCCGTCGCGTGCAGCGCGGCCACCCGCCGCGGCCCATGGCGGTGCAGGTCGGCGAGCAGGTAGGTCCGCAAGAGCTTCGGGATGCGGTAGGCGCCGCGCCACGGCCCGGTCGTTGAGACCAGCGAGGTCTGGTGGTCGAGCAGGTCGAGCACGCTTGCGGCGTCCTCCCGGCCGGACAGCGCCGCAGCGAGACCGCGGGGCACGGGGTCGCTGATGCTGATCACCGGCAGGAACTGCCGGAGGTCCGCCGGCAGCCGCAAGATGATCTCCCCGACCAGGTAGTCGGCCACTGGACGCTCGTCACCGGAGAACTGGGTGAGGAAGCCGTCCCGGTCGGCGGCGTGGGCCATGGCCAGCGCGGCAAGTCGCAGGCCGGCTGCCCACCCGCCGGTGCGCTGGTGCAGCACCGTGAGCTGACCGGGTGTGAGGTGAAGGCCCGACCGGGCGAGCAGGGTCGTCGCCTCCGCCGGCGAGAAGCACATCCGGTCGGCGCGCAACTCCCACAGCCGGCCGGCGAGACGCAGACGCGGCAGGGCCAGCGGCGGGTCGAGGCGGCTGGACAGGACGAGCTGAACCTCGCCGGGCGGTTCCGGGTGAGGATCTGCAGGCCGCGCAGGGTGTCGGGGTCGACGAGTTCGTGCACGTCGTCGAGGATCAACCTGATCGGCCGGGGCAGCCGCTGCAGGGCGGCCCCGAGCTCGGCGAGGAACTCCGGTTGGGCGGCGGCCCGCGGCCAGGCCCACGGGCCGTGCAGGCGGCTGTCCGCCGGCACGGACGGGCAGGCAGCGACGCCGGCGATCACCGACGCCCACAGCCGCTCCGGGTCGTTGT
>DATMCA010001205.1:0-3250 GCA_035559015.1 Umezawaea sp.
CTCCGAGACGTTCGTGGTGATCATCCAGAACCTCCCGTCGTGGTGCCGGATCGTGGGCGCGTAGATGCCGTCGGACGCCAGGGCGTCGGGTGGCAGCGGGAGCTGCGACGGGCGGTCCAGGACGTTGCCGATCTGCCGCCAGTGCACCAGGTCGCGGCTGTGGAAGACCGGCACGCCGGGGAAGTACTCGAAGCTGGAGCACACCAGGTAGTAGTCCTCGCCGACCCGGCAGACGCTGGGGTCGGGGTGGAATCCGGGGATGACGGGGTTGTCGTACTGCCAGGCGGTCGTTTCCGGGTCCACGGGCTTCCTCGTTCCGGGTGTCGGGTGGATGGGGCTCAGCCTTTGAAGGCGCCTTCGAGAACGCCGGCGACCATGCGCCGCCCCACCAGGACGAACAGCACGACCAGCGGCGCGGTGGCCAGGAACGAACCGGACATGGCCAACCCGAGGTCGACGTCGTAGCTGTTCTGCAGGGCCTTGATGGCGATCTGGGCGGTGTAGCGCTCGGGCGTCTTGAGCACGATGAACGGCCAGAGGAAGTCGTTCCACGCGGTGACGAACCCGAACAGGCCGAGCACGAACGCGGCGGGCCGCACGATGGGGAAGGCGATGCGCCAGAACACCTGCCACGTGCTCGCCCCGTCGATCGTCGCGGCCTGCACCAGTTCGTCGCTGATGGTGGCGGTGATGTGCTGGCGCATCCAGAAGATGCCGAAGGCGCTGGCGAGACCGGGGACCACCAGGGCTTGCAGGGTGTCCACCCACCCCAGCCACGACATGATCATGTACTGCGGGATGACGGACAGCTGGGTCGGCACGGTCATGGTGAGCACCACGACCAGGAACAGGGTGTTGCGGCCGCGGAAGTCCAGCTTGGCGAAGGCGAACCCGGCCAGCGCGCACAGCACCGCTTGGCCCGCGCCGATGGCGGTCGCCACGAACAGGCTGTTGAGCAACGCCTGCACGAACGGCACCGTCTCCAGCACCAGGCCCAGCAGGTGGAAGAAGTTCCCGCCGGGGACGACCGCGGGCGGCATCCGCGTCGCGGTCGCCGTGTCGCTCGTGGCGACCACGAACATCCAGTACAGCGGGAACAGGCAGGCGAACGCCGCCGCGAACAGCAGCAGGTAGGTCCACCAGCGGACCCGGCCGTGGGGTCGGCTGCGCGCCGTGGCGCGCGTCACCGGTCCGCCCGGATCCGCGTGGACAGCAGGTAGTTGATCGCGGCGATCACCACGACCATCACGAACAGCGCGACGCCGACCGCCGAGCCGTAGCCGAACTCGAACTCCCCGAAGCCCTGCTCGTAGAGGAACAGCGTCAACGTCTGGCACTGCCGCACCGCCCCGCACGTCAGCGGCGCGCCGGTGGCGATCAGCAGGGGCTCGGTGAAGATCTGGAGGCCGCCGATGGTGGAGGTGACCACGGTGAAGATGATCACCGGCCGCAGCGAGGGGACGGTGATGTGGCGGAACCGCTGCCACGGGCCCGCGCCGTCGATGACCGCGGCCTCGTAGACCGCGACGGGCACCGCCTGCAACGAGGCGAGATAGAGCAGCGTGGTGTAGCCGAACCACCGCCACAGCACCATCGTGGCGATCAGCACGTGACTGCCCGCGGTGGACTGGACGAAGTCGACCGGCTCCACGCCGACCAGCCCGAGGAGCCAGTTGAGCATCCCGTAGTCGCGGTCGAACAGCTGCGCGAACACGATCGCCGTGGCCGCCACCGACGTCACGTAGGGCACGAGCACGGACATCCGGAAGAACAGCGCGAACCGCAGCCGAGCGTGGTTGAGCACGTGCGCCAGAACCAGGGCCAGCAGCAGTTGGGGGACGGTGGACAGGAACCAGATGCTCACGGTGTTGCGGGCGGCGTTCCAGAACCGGGGGTCGGCGAACATCCGGGTGAAGTTGTCCAGGCCGATGAACACCTGGTCCCCGATGGGGTTCCAGTCGAACAGCGCGACGTAGAACGTGAAGGCGAACGGGAACAGGCCGAACACCGCGAAGAGGACGAAGAACGGGGCGATGTAGGCGTACGGCGCCAGCCGCTCCCCCCGCCCCCGAGCGGTTCGGGAGACGGGGGGCGGCGGTGCGGGGACGAGCGCGAGGGTCACGTCGCTCACCCGATGGCGGTCTTGATGTTGCGGACCGCGTCGTCCCACGCGGTCGCCGGGTTGCCGCCGCTCTGCTCGACGTTGGTGATGGCGTTGAGGAACTCCTGGCCGATGGTGGCGCTGTCGGGGCCGATGTAGAACGGTTTGAGGCCCAGCAGGGAGTCCGTGTAGATCTTGCCGGTCGGCGCGTCGGTGAAGAACGGGTCCTTCGACGAGGCCAGCTTGGCGTCCTGGTAGACCGACGGGGTGGAGGGCAGGGCCCCGACGCGGGAGAAGTGCTCCAGTTGCCCCTGGGGCGACTGCATCTCCTTGATGTAGTTCCAGGCGGCCTGCGGGTTCTTCGCGCGCTTGGGGATGGCCAGGTAGCTGCCGCCCCAGTTCCCGGCTCCACCGGGGATCTTCGCGATGGCCCACTTGCCCTTGGTGTCCGGAGCCGTGCTGCGGATCGTGTTGAGCATCCACGACGGCGCGGCCACGGCGGCGTACGCGCCCTGCGCCAGGCCCGCGCTCCACGCGCTCTCGAACGACGTCTGCCCGGCGGTGATCCCGGCCGTGGCCGCCTTGACGCCGAGGTCGAACGCCGCCCGCACCTGGGGGTTGCGGTCGTAGACCAGTTCGCGGCCCTCGCTGTAGTACTTCTCGGACACCTGGTTGACCGCCTGGTAGAACACGCTGGTGGCCGCGTTGTCCGTGAAGGCCTTGCCGGTGGCCTGCTTGTAGCGCTTCCCGGTCTCGATGAACGCGTCCCACGTCGGCCACAGCGCGCCCGCGGCGGCCGGGTCGGTCGGCAGCTGGGCGGCGGCGAACAGGTCGGTGCGGTAGGCGATGGCCATGCCGCCCACGTCGGTGGGCACGCCGAGGATCTCGCCGTCCTTGGCGACGCTCTGCTTCATCACCCAGTCCAGGTAGTCGCCCTTGATGTCGTCGGCGCCCAACGTCCTCAGGTCGACGAAGTTCTGGGGCTGTTCAACGAACTTCGGCAGGTTGTCGCCCTGGATCAGCACCAGGTCCGGCACCTTGCCGCCCGCGAGCGCCGTCGTCAGCGCCTGCGCGGTCTCGGTCGACGTGCCCACCTCGGTCAGCTTGATCTCGACGTCCGGGTGCTTCTGCCGGTAGGCGTCCACGGAC
>DATMCA010001206.1:0-10767 GCA_035559015.1 Umezawaea sp.
GTACCCGTAGACGAGGAGGGCCGCCACGACCACGACCGTCACCAGGGCGGAGATCCGCGCCCGGTCGGGGCTCTCCACGCCCGCCAGGCCCAGCACGAGCCGCAGCAGGAGGCCGAGCAGCGTCCAGACGAACAGCACCCAGACGGCGCCGAGCGTCGTGTCGGCGATCTTGGACGCCCAGTCCACGTGCCGCCTGCCGTGCCCCGCCACCATGAGGAAGGGGAAGGCCACGAGCGCCACCGCGAACAGGGCCGTGGCGAGGGCGAAGACCGGCGTCGGCCAGTCCGGGCCGACCGCGACCAGCGCGGCCCACGGCGTCCCGAACAGCAGCGCCAACACCAGGACGAGCACCAGACCGCGGCGCATTGGTTCCTCCGTCTACTGCGCGTGGAGCGTCCACACGTGCTCAACGGTACGGAAGCTCCGCCGCCCGGCCGGTGCCCCGGTGGTCGTGGGTGGACCGGCGTGCGGGCGGGGCGTTCGGGCTCGTCGACGGCGAATTGTGAACCGGCGTGCCCACCGCTCCGTACTACCCGTCGTGGCTCAGGAGAACCCGCAGGTAACGGCGATCTTCCGTTCGTGGAGGGCGTTCACACGCTCAGTAGCGAAACCCGGATTGAACGTGATGAGCGTCACCTATAGGGTGCCGATCAGTTGCCTTCGGCAGTGACATCAGGTTACGTTCCCGGCCGCAGGTCACGGTTCGGTCACTGAATGGACACGGCGGTCGCCCCCCGAAGCGCCGCCACCTGGATCCCCCGCCAGGAGTCCTCTCGGCCGAACTCCCCGACGCAGGAGGATCGTTTGTCCCGGCATGGAAAAGCCGCTGGGCGCACCGTGTACACGGTCGCTCCCCAGCCAGCGGCCGCAGTCGCTTCCCGTCCTGCCTCGCACCGCGTCGAGACCGACTGGGCGCCCCTGGGCACCAAGGTCTCCGCGTTCGTCGTGGCCGCGGGTGTGCTGGCCGGCGCAGGTGCCGCCGCCAACGCGATGACCAAGGTGGGCGGCCCGGCCTCCGGCGCCTCGATGGACTTGGCGTCCGGTACCGAGATCCAGACCCTCTCCTCCGACGTCCACGCGAAGAACGCCTCGATGAAGACGATCCAGATCGCGAACCCCGCGATCGAGGTCGGCAAGCTCCTCCAGCTCGACAAGCGCCAGTCGATCCAGCAGTTCCAGACGGTCGGCAAGTCCGCCGCCGACCAGGTCGACGCGAACCGCAAGGCCGAAGAGGCCCGCATCGCCCGCGAGAAGGCCGACGCCGGGAAGTCCCCCCACCAGCGCCAGGTCGAGGGCTGGATCCGCGAGGCCATCACCATCCTCGCCGCGAACGGCACCGCGATCGACGAGAGCAGCGTCGACGAGATCTACCTGATCATCCAGAAGGAGTCCGGCGGCAACCCCAACGCCGTGAACAACTGGGACTCCAACGCCGCCAAGGGCACGCCGTCGAAGGGTCTGATGCAGACCATCGACTCGACGTTCAACGCGCACAAGCTGCCCGGCCACAACGACATCTTCAACCCGGTCGACAACATCATCGCCGGCGTCCGCTACACCTACGACCGCTACGGCGGCTTCGCCAACCACCCCGGCCTCGCGTCGATCAGCGTCGGCGGCGGGTACCAGGGCTACTGAGACCGCCCGTAGGGGGTTTCCACCCCCTCACGCCCCTTCGCCACGTCCTCGACGACCTGTCACCGCGGCCTGGGCGCGGTAATTTGACCCCATGACGCCAAGGCTGACCCTGGCCGCAACCGTCCTGGGCACCCCCGACGTAGCCGCCCTGACCGCCTTCTACCGCCGCCTGCTCGGCTGGGAACAGGGCGCGAACGAACCCGGTTGGGCCACCCTCCGCAACCCCACCGGCGGCCCCGGCCTCTCGTTCCAACTGGAACCCGACCACGTCCGCCCCACCTGGCCGACCAAACCCGGCACCCAGCAGATGATGACCCACCTGGACATCAGGGTCGACGACCTGCCCGCCGCCTGCGCCCACGCCGAAGCCTCAGGCGCCACCCTCGCCGACTTCCAACCCCAACCCGCGGTCCGCGTCTACCTCGACCCCGACGGCCACCCGTTCTGCCTGTTCACCGACTGATCAGGCCGGGCAGGCTTCGTCACGGCCTGTCGATGGACTCCCCGTTGATCACCCGGATGATCTCCAGGGCGACGAACCGCCGAGTTCGACCCGACTTCTCGATCTCGACCACCAGTCCCTGTTCCACCAGCTTCTCGATGTTCACCGTCGCCGCGCGGTGGGACACCCCCATCACCTTCTGCGCCATCGGGATGGTGATCGCGGGCCGCTCGAAGAGGGCGTCGACCAGTCGCGGCATGAGACTGGACGAACGCGCCCCGGTGACCCGTGTTCGGTACTCGTCGCGGAGTTCCCGCAGTGCCTGCGCGCGGAGCAGCACGTCCTTGGCCTGGGTGGCGATGACCTTGAGGAAGAACTCGATCCACCCCCGCCAGTCGCCCTCGGTCGACACCGCGAGCAGGTGGCCGTAGTAGTCCTGGCGCCGCTGTTCGATGTACGCCGAGAAGTCGAGCAGCGGTCCGGGCAACAGTCCCCACTCGACCAGGAGCAACGCCACGAGCAGCCGTCCGACCCGCCCGTTCCCGTCGCGGAACGGGTGGATCGCCTCGAACTGGTAGTGGAGGCAGGCGATCTCCACCAGCGGCGGCAGGTTCCGAGGTCCCTCCAGGTGGCGGGCGAACGCTTCGAGGCACTCCTGGAGCCGCTCCGGCGGAGGGGGGACGTAGGTGGCGTTGTCGATCGTGTCGCCCGACGAGCCGATCCAGTTCTGGCTGTCCCGGAACTGACCCGGCGCTGCCTGCTCGCCACGAACTCCGGTGAGCAGGATCCGGTGGGCCTCGCGGAGCAGCCACAGGCTGATCGGCGAGGAGCGCTCCCTGTCGAGCAGGTACTCCATCGCGGCCACGTAGTTCGCGACCTCGTGCACGTCCCCGTAGGAGTCCTCGTGGCGTTCGATCTCGAAGAGCACCAGGTCCGACAGCGTGGCCTGGGTTCCTTCGATCCGGCTCGACAACACGGCCTCGCGCCGGAGCAGGGCCCTGGTGAACAGTTGGGGGCTCGGCAGGGTGCGGCCCACGCCGGAGAGTTCGCCCAGTGACCGGTCCGCCTCCGACAACTGCCTGACCAGGTCGCCGTCGAAGACGAGTTCCGGTGGAAGAGCTGGTGGGACGTAAGCGTCCACCCCTCCCAGGGACCGCAGCAGGTGCTCTTGCTGGGCCTCGGTGAACCTCTGTCGAAACACTGGTACTCAGCTCTCATCAAGCGCGACATGTGATACTTAAGGGCGCCCTAAGTATCACATGCGGGGCCTAATGCGCGTTGGCTATCAATCCGGAGCAGGCGCCCGGCCCTACCTCGGCGACCCGGTCAACTGATACCCGGCGTGCGCCGAGAAGTCCGCCGTGAGTGCGAACCGGTCCCCCCGCACGAGCGTGTGCCGCCACTCCACGGGCCGTCCGGCGGCGTGGCTCAGGCGGTTGATGGAGAACGCCGCGGCCGAGGCCGGGCAGTCCAGGCGTGCCCGTTCGGCCGCCGTGGGGATGACCGCGTGCACGTCCTCGTGCCCGTGGTCGAGGCGGAGGCCGGCGCGGGTGCGGAGTTCGGTGTACAGGCTGGTGTGGGTGAAGTCGGCGTCGAGCAGCGGTGCGGCCACGTCGGCGGGTAGCCAGACGCGGTCGAGCGCCAACGGGGCGTCGCCCGCCAGGCGCAGCCGTTCGAGGTAGACCAGCGGGGTGGAGGCCTCCAACTCCAGGCGTTCCGCGACGACGGCGTCCGCGCGCACGTCGAGCCTGCGCACGACGCTGTGCTGCGCCAGCCCGGACGCCTCGACGGAGGCGAAGAGGCTGTACAGGGCGCCCATCGGCTGCTGGATCTCCGGCGGGGTCGCGACGCGGGGGCGGCGGCCGCGTTCGGCGACGACCACCCCGTCGGCGCGCAGGCCGCTCAACGCCTGCCGGACGGTGTGCCTGCTCACGCCGTAGTCCTCGACCAGCGCCAGTTCGCCGGGGAACCGGTCGGCGAACTCGCCCGCTTCCATGCGGGTCAGGAGTTCGCGCTGCAACTGCCGCCACAGGGGGGTCGATCCGCCGCGGTCGAGCGCCATGTCCCCTCCTCGGGTCTGGCCGCACGCTACCGGTTGTGGAATGTCCGTACATATCGTACTTTCCCTGTACGGACATTAGGGAGCGAACGGTGCTGGCAACGAGAGAGTCCCGCCTCCTCCGCGTGGCGCCGGGCCTCCTGCTCGCACTGGCGGTCGCGGCGGTCGCCACCGGGCTGGGCAGGCTGGTGCCGGTCGTCGGCGGGCCGGTCTTCGCGATCCTGCTCGGCGCCGCCCTCGGGAAGTACCTGCACGCACCCCGCTGGACCCCCGGCTACGCCGTCGCGTCCACCACGGTCCTGCAACTGTCCATCGTGGTCCTCGGCACCGGGCTCCAGGTGCGCCAGGTGATCCAGGTCGGTGCGGAGTCCCTGCCCGTCATGCTCGGCACCCTCGTCATCGCGCTCGGCGGCGCCTGGCTTCTCGGCGGGCTCCTCCACGTCCGCGGCGACACCCGGACCCTCATCGGCGTTGGCACGGGCATCTGCGGCGCGTCCGCCATCGCCGCCACGACCGCCGTGATCAAGCCGAAGCAGACCCACGTCGCCTACGCGCTGGGCACGATCTTCGCCTGCAACATCGCCGCCGTCCTGCTGTTCCCGCCGATCGGCCACCTGCTGGGCCTGAGCCCGCACGCGTTCGGCCTGTGGGCGGGCACCGCGATCAACGACACCTCGTCCGTCGTCGCCGCCGCGTACGCCTACGGCGGTGACGCGGGGGAGTACGCGCTGGTCGTGAAGCTGACCCGCACCCTGATGCTGATCCCGATCGTCACGTTCCTGGCCGTCCGGGCGAACCGCCGCAGCGCGCTGCCGTGGACCCGGATCATCCCGCCGTTCCTGCTCGGCTTCATCGCCGCGGTCGTCCTCGGCAGCCTCGGCGCCATCCCGTCGGGCCTCTCCGCGCTGGGCCCGTTCCTGATCACCACGGCCCTCGCGGGCATCGGCCTCTCCCTGCGCCCCGCCGACCTCCGCCGGTCAGGCGGCCGCCCGCTCCTCCTCGGCGTCCTCCTGTGGCTCGCCGTCGCCGCGGGCAGCCTCGGCCTGCAAGCCCTCACCGGCACCCTCTAGCGTCGACCGCGTGCTCCCCGCGGACAACCACGTGCACTCCGAGTGGTCCTGGGAGGCGGACGAGGGCTCGCTGGAACGGTCCTGCGCCCGTGCCGTCGCGCTCGGCCTGCCCGCGATCGCCTTCACCGAACACGGCGACCTCACCGCGTGGACCATCGGCCCCGCCCTGGTCCCGAGGCTGCCGGACCGCTTCCGCGCCCGCCTCGAACCGGACGGCCCGCTGCGGCCACCGGACCTGGATGTCGCCGGGTACCTCGCCGAGGTGCGCCGCTGCCGGGACCTGTTCCCCGGCCTGGCCATCCGCACCGGGATCGAGCTGAGCGAACCCCACCGGCACCCCGACCGCGTGGCGGAGCTGCTGTCGGGCGGGGACTTCGAACGGGTCCTGGGATCGGTGCACTCGGTCCGGACGCCCGACGGCGACGTCATGGTGGACGAGCTGCTCGTGACCAGGCCCGCCGCGGAGGCCGTCCGGGCCTACCTCGCCGAGGTGCTGCGGATGGTGGAGGCGTGCGACGCCTTCCAGGTGCTGGCCCACCTCGACTACCCCGCCCGCTCGTGGCCCGCGGCCGAAGGGCCGTTCGACCCCCGCGCGTTCGAGGGAGAGATCCGGGCGGTGCTGCGGGCGCTCGCCGACTCCGGTCGGGTGCTGGAGGTCAACACGACCCTGCCGTCGGACGGCGAGGTGATCGGCTGGTGGCACGAGGAGGGCGGCGCGCTGGTCTCGTTCGGCAGCGACGCCCACTCGCCCGCGAAGGTGGCCAGGACCTTCGCCGGTGCGGCGGACGAGGTGCGGCGGAGGGGTTTCGGACCGGGACCCGCTGACTTCTGGGTCCGGACCGGCTAGCCCGCCGCCGGTTCGCGCCGCGCCAGCTTCACCGCCAACTCCTCCGCGTCCGCCAGCCGGAGCTCCCGGTACAGCCGTGCCGCGGACTGCCAGTGCGGTGTGGCGACGTGGATCCCGCCGATCTGCTCCAGCGCGTCCCCTATGGCCCGGTGGCACGCCGCCGCCTGGTACTGGTCGCCCAGCTGCTCCGCGAGCTCCAGACCGTCCACCTGGAACTGGAGGGCTTCGGCGGTCCGACCGAGCTGCCACAGCGCCGATCCGGCGGTGTGCAGCGCGGTCACGTGCGACGTCGACAGCGCCACCGACGCGAGCAGCCACAGCGCTTCCTTCATGCACTGGAGTGCTTCCTCGGCCTCGTTCATCCCGAGCAGCACGCTCGCCAGGTTGTTCAGCACGGTGGCCTGCGCGCGGACGTCGCCGATGTCGCGGGCGATGGCCAGCGCCTCGGTGGCCCGTTCCCGGGCCTTCTCGAACTCGCCCGCGGCGAGCAGGCTGTAGCCGAGGCTGTCGAGCGCGGCGCACTGGAGGTGCGGGTCGCCCGCGGCCAACTGCACGGCCCGTGAGCTCTCCCACACGGCGTCCTCCAGCCGTCCGAGGTCCGCGAGCGTGGCGCCCATGCGCAGCAGCAGCGTCGCCTCCGCGTGCTCGTCGTCGAGCGCCCGCGCGGCGTGCAGGCCGACGCGGAACGCGTTGAGCCGGTCGACCCGGTTGCCGCGCCGGAAGTAGAACGCGTCCAGGCACAGCGCGAGCTTCCACGTCCGCTCGTACTGGCGGTTGTTCGCGGCGATCTCCAGCACCAGCCGGAGGTTCGCCTCCTCCAGCGTGAACCACCGCACGGCCTCGTTGTGCGAGGTCAGCACCGGGAAGCTCGCGGGCGGGTGGACGGGGTCGCCGAACGGGCGCACGTGGTCGGCGAGGTGGGCGCGGGCGGTGTCGGCGACGGACAGGTAGTAGTCGAGCAGCCGTTCGGTGCTGATCGCGTTGTCCTCGCCGGACTCGGTGATGACGAGGTGCCGGGCGAACAGCCGGACCAGGTCGTGCCGGGAGTACCGGTCGGGTGTGGACTCGTGCAGCAGGTTCGCGTACGCCGCTGTGCGCAGGTGGGTGCGGGCCGTGGCGACGTTGATGTCCAGCAGCGCCGCGGCGGCGTAGCAGTCGAGGTCGGTGCCGGGGTGCAGGCCGAGGCGGCGGAACATCCGGGCCGCGCCCTCGGGGAGTTCGCGGTAGCTCACGGCCAGCGCGGCCCGCACGCCCCGCCGGGCTTCGGGGAGGGACAGCGCCGCGAGCCTGCTCTGCTCGTCGTGCAGTTCGTCCACGAGGGACCGGATCGTCCAGCGCGGACGGGAGGTCAGCCGGGCTCCGGCGATGCGCAGGGCGAGCGGCAGCCGGTCGCACAGCTCCACGAGTTCCGCGGTCGCCTCCGGCTCCAGGTCGGTGCGCCGCCGTCCCAGCATCCCCACCAGCAGGTCGGCCGCGGCGGACCTATCTAACGTTGTAACAGGGAGGACGGAGGCGCCCTCCGTGACGACCAGGTCGTTGAGCCCGTGCCTGCTCGTCACCAGCACCAGGCAGTGCGCGGACCCCGGCAGCAGCGGCCTGACCTGCCCGACCGACCGGGCGTTGTCCAGCACCACCAGCACCCGCTTGTCCGCCAGCAGCGACCGGTACTGGGCCGCCTGCTCGTCCAGGTCGGTGGAGATCTGCGAGTCGGCCAGCCCCAGCGTGCGCAGGAAGCCCATCAGCGCCGTGCGCGGGTCGACCGGCTCGGTCTCGTCGAACCCGCGCAGGTCCAGGAAGAGCTGGCCGTCGGGGAACTCCGAGGCGACCCGGTGGGCCCAGCGCAACGCCAACGCGGTCTTGCCGACGCCCGGCGGCCCGACCAGCAGGCCGATCGCGGAGTCCTGCCCGGTCAGGTAGTCGTCCAGGTCGGACAGTTCGGTGTCGCGCCCGACGAACCCGCGGTGCTCGCGCGGGAGCTGCGCGGGTCCGCTGCTGACCTCCGGCACCTCCTCGACCGTCAGCACGGCCTGGTAGGCGGCACGCAGCTCAGGGCCGGGGTCGACGCCCAGTTCGTCCACCAGCCGCTTCCTGGTGCGGTGGAACAGGTCCAGCGACTCGGCCTGCCGCCCGGCGCCGTGCAGCGCGACGACGAGCTTGGCCACCAGCGGTTCGCGCAGCGGGTACGTCTCGGTGAGCGGCGCCAGTACCGTCACCGCGTCCGTGGGCCGGTTCAGCCGCAGCAGCCGCTCGGCCATGTCCTGCACGGCCACCAGCCGCAGTTCCTCCAGCCCGGCGGCGGTCGCCTCACCGAGGCCGGGAGACGGCACGTCGGTGAGGAACGGTCCGCGCCACAGCTTCAGCGCGGCGGTCAACTGCTCGACGGCGTCCTGGTCGTCTGCGTCGCGGGCACCGCGCACCAGGTCCTCGAAGACGAAGACGTCGACCGCGCTCCGCTCGCCCTCCAGCAGGTAGCCGGG
Organism: Umezawaea sp.; assembly: GCA_035559015.1. Taxonomy (GTDB): domain Bacteria; phylum Actinomycetota; class Actinomycetes; order Mycobacteriales; family Pseudonocardiaceae; genus Umezawaea. Next base: position 8,534 of record DATMCA010001206.1, read on the forward strand.
CGCTCGGGTCACCAGGTCCAGGCCCGGTCCGAGCACCTTGCGCAACTGGGCGACGTGCCCCTGGAGGGCCGCCTTCGCCTGCGGCGGCGGTGAGCCGTTCCAGACCAGTGCCAGCAGCCGATCACCTGAGACGACCCGGTTGAGTTCGAGCGCCAGCGCCGCGAGCACCGTGCGGCGCTTCGCGGCTCCCAGTTGGACCGGGTCACTGCCAGTGGAAACGAGCTCAACAGTGCCGAGCAGGTTCACCCGCATCCGGAAATCCTATCGGCCATGGATGAAGTTCTCTCGCAATATTGGCACAGCCGCTCACACCGACCGTGCGTTGGAGACACGTTGGCGGGGCGTTGGCGGTTCAACGCAAGATGGACCCACCACCGGAGAACCGTGCCCGCAGGGGGACACCCGCATGCAGAACACGAATGACCGCACCCCACCCCGGATCGACAACACCCCGCCCCAGGTCGTCAACGGCCAAACTATCGAGTTGAGCGAGAACATCAAGTCGGGGAAGGTGCTGCTCGACCCGGCCACGGGTGAGGAGCTGCGCAAGCTGCTGCGCGAACAGGTCGAGCAGGTCGACTCCTGGCTCGCCCGCGCGGGCAGGCTGGCGCGCCCCGCCCCGCTGGGTGCGAACCCCGTCAGCGACGCGATGTCGGAGAAGTTCGAATCCCGCGCCGAGGGCGACCCCTACTCGTTCGTGAACGTCATGTCCGCGTACCGCACCGTCCTCCAGGACACGCACGACCAGGTCAGCGCGGCCATCACCAAGTACCAGCAGGTCGACGAAGACCACCGTGCCGCACTGACCAAGCTCGAAGGCATCTGAGGCGAGAGGCGCACCGCATCATGGCTCCCGAGGTCGACCCGGTCCTGAAGGACACGCAGAACTGGGAATCGCACTCCCACCGCACCCTCTACGAGTCCGTGCACATCAACAACGACCCCGGCCAGTCCGGCGAGATCGGCTCCGAGTGGGCCCAGTTCGCCACCGAGCTGGGTGAGTCGGCGCAGGTCATCACGGAACGCATCGTGGCGACGGAGAGCGGCTGGACCGGCGACTCGGCCGACGGCGCGCGGCTGGCGGTCAAGAAGCTGTCCGACTGGATCTCCGGGACCGCGCAGACAGCGGGCCAGGTCGGCGACCGGGTCGTCGACCAGGGCCGGGTCATGCAGGACGCGCGGGCGAGCATGCCGGAACCGATCGACTTCTCCTGGAGCGGTGCTACGGGGGTCATGGTCGGCGGCGGGATCTCCACGCTGCTCGCGTCCACGGCGGACGTGCAGGCCGCCAGCGCCAAGTCGCAGGCGGCGAAGGAACTGGCCGTCATGGTGATGACGAACATGGAGGCCAGCTCCCGCGCCATCGACCAGTCGACGCCGGTGTTCACCGCGCCGTTCAACCCGACGACGGGTCGCACCGAAGAACCCCAGATGGTGTCGCTGCGCAGCTCGCAGGTGTCCGGTTCGGGCGGTGCGGTCGCCGGGCTGCCGATGATGGCGATGCAGGGGTCCCGTGTGGAGGCCCTCCAGGCCGGTGACATGCAGTCGGGGCAGGCGGTCGAGGGCATGCAGCTCGGCGAGGCTCGGCAGGACGCGTTCGCGAGCGACCGGACCACGGCCGCGGCGGCCGCGATGGCTCCGCCCGTCGTGCCCGGCACCTCGTTCGACGGTGGTTTCGGCGGCGGCGCGGGCGGCTCCGGCGCCGGCGGGTACTCGGGCGGTGCCGGCGGCTACACCGGCGGTGCCGGGGGTGTTCCCGGTGGCTTCGCGGGTGGCGGCTTCGGCGGCGGCGCGGGCGGCGGTGGGTACAAGGGCACCACCGGCGGCTCCTCCGACGAGTACGACGACTTCGGACGTCCTACCGGGACGACCACGGCCGCCGACGCGGCGGCGTCGATCCCCGTCGCGCACTCGTACCAACCGCCGGTGGTGGGTGGTTACGGCGGCTCGGGCGGCTACGGCGACCCGTCGGGCTTCGGCGGCTCCGGTGGCAGCACCGGTTACGGCGGTGGCTTTTCGGGCAACGGCGGGAAGGGCTCTGCCCCTTCGCGCAATCCTGCCCCCGGAACTGCCGGCAACCCTGCCGGTTACCTCGGTGCGCCGGGGTCCAGGCCTCCCGGCGTGCCGATCGAGGGCATCGGCGGGTCGCCCGGACGCGGTACGACCGGCATCCCCGGCGGTTTCGGTGGTGGCGCGGGCGGCGGTGGCGTTGGCGCGGGTAGCTTCGGCGGCGG
>DATMCA010001207.1:0-5315 GCA_035559015.1 Umezawaea sp.
GGAGGTCGACGCGCTGCGCGGTCATCGAGTCCACTGCGCCGTAGTCGGTGCTCGTGGCGTGCGCCAGGTTCGCCGCGACCACGTCCAGGAACGCGCCGACACCGCCGCCGCGGAACACCAGCAGCAGCACCACGGGCAGGCTCGCCACGGCCGCGATGGCCGTCCCCGTCAACGCCACCCGCCGCGACCCGCGCGCGAACAGCAGGATCGCCAGCGGCAGGCCGAACTGCGGCTTCAACCACGCCACCGCCAGCCCCACTGCGGCCCAGCGCGGCTGCCGCCCCCGGCCCGCCAGCGCCCCGGCCGCGCCCAGCGCCACCAGCGGGTTGACCTGCCCGAGGTAGAGCTGCGCCTTGCCGACCTGGCTGGTCACGAGCAGCGTCGCGATGGCCGCCGTGCCGAGCGCCACCGGCGCGTACCGGCGGATCCCGTACGCCGCCAGGAACGACAGCGACACCAGCAGCAGCAACGAGACCAGCACGAACGCGACCGCGCCCGACCGGTAGTCCAGCAGCGCGAACGGCAGGTGCAGCACGAGGTGGTACGGCTGGTAGAGGTTGAAGTCCTGCCGCACCGGCCAGTGCGCGAACATCACCGCCGGGTCGTACGGGTTGCCGCCGGCCAGGAACTCCCGCAGCGGGAAGTAGGTCGCGTCGCGGAAGTCCTGCAACCGCACCTCGGCCTTGGTGGCCGAGGTCGGCAGCGGCACCTGCCACGACGGTCGCAGCGCCCACCACGCGCTCACCGCGCCCACGACCGCCAGCAGGGCGGTCGTGGCGGTGACGGCCGAGCGCGGCCTGCGGAGCTCGCGCAGCGTCATCCGATCACCGGGCCCGGCGGCGGTGGCACGGGCACGTCCAGGAGGTCGGACGCCACGGACACCACGGGCGGCACCGGTCCGACCGGGATCACCCTCCACCCGCCGTCCGGTGCGGCGGTCACCCGGACCACCTGCTTCGAGGCGGCGGGCCAGACACCCACCACGGTCGCGAACCCACGGGCGCTCACGCGAACACCTCCGCGTCCGGCTGAGCGGGGACGAGTCGAACGGGGATGTCGAGGACATCCGGCAACACCGCCGGAACGGGCTCGGCCAACGACGCCCGCCAACCACCGTCCGCGGCGGGCACCACCCGCACCACCCGCCTCGACGCCGCAGGCCACACACCCACCACCACGAACCCACGGGTGCTCACGTGAGCACCTCCGCGGACACCAGCGGCACGGGGATGTCGAGCACGTCCGGCAACACCGCCGGAACGGGTTCGGTCAGCGAGGCCCGCCAACCGCCGTCCGCGGCGGGCGTCACCCGCACCACCCTCCTCGACGCGGCGGGCCACTCGCCGACCGCGGCGGCGAACGCGGTGCCCAGATCTCCGCGGGCGCTCATGCGAGCACCACCGCGACGAGCACCGCGGCACGGGGCAGGACGCCGATGGCGGCCGTCAGGTCCTCTTCGGCCCCGCGATGGGTCAGGGCGATCACGGCGTCGCCGCGGTCGCGCTGGGGCAGGTCACCCCGATCCGGTACGAGCACCCGCGCCGGATGGGCCAGCACGAGGCGGTCGGACAGTTCCTCCGCGCGGGCCACGAGGTCCGGGGCCACGGCGATCACCCGCGCGGACCTGCCCGCCGTGCGGCAGAGCAGCGCGAGCCGATCGGCCAGCGCCGGGTCGTCCGCGTCGGCCGTCAGCACCGGGTGGGTCGTGCCCACTGCGGTGAGCGCCTTGCGCACGTCCTCCTGCCCGCGAGCGCTCCGCAACCGCCGCAGCACGGCCATCGCGACACCGGCCATCACGGCGGCGGCGAGGGCGAGGCCGATCGACAGCGGCCGGTCCGGGGCGACCTGGACGACGTCGGGCTTCTCGTCCAGCACCCTCAGCCGCCCCACGGGGGCCAGGAGGTTCGCGCCGACGAGGCTCTTGGCGATGGCGGACGCGGCGGCGCCCGCCTGCCGCTCGGTCCCGGCGCGCACGGACAGCCGCGCCAGCCCGGACGCGGGCACCAGCTCGACCGACACGTGCTTCGCCAGCTCGGTCGGGGTGTAGCCGGACACGTCCGCGGCGGCTTGAAGCACGGAAGGGCTGCGGGACAGCTCGACCAGTGCGGGCAGGGCGAGCGAGACGACCTCGCCGTACTGGGCGGTGGTGCCGGGTTCCGCGGCCACCACCGGTTCGGCCAGCAGGCCGACGCGGCCCTGGTAGTCGTCGGGCCGGAGCACGCCGACCACGAGCACGAGCGCGCCCACGGCCAGCGCGACGGCGGCGCACTCGGCGGTGCGGCGGGTCAGGAGCTTCACCGCCTGCCCCCGTCCACCATCGTGCGGAGCAGTTCGTCGTAGGACTTCATCAGCGTGTGCCCGTCGTGGTCGGTCCCGGTCTCCACGCCTGCGGCGTGTGCGTCGACTGCGACGGCGGCTCGGGTTTCGGCGTTGGAGAGGAGGGCGCGCAGGGCGTCCGCCACGGCTTTCGGCTCACCGCGCGGCACCACAACGCCGCCGCCGCCGGCCAATGCCTCGGCGACGCCGTCGACGTCGGTCGCGACGACCGGCACCCCGGCGGCCAGCGACTCCAGCACCGCGATGGGCATGCCCTCCCAGTCGCTGGTGAGGACGGTGACGTCGGCGGCGGCGAGCAGGTCGGCCACGTCCGAGCGGTTGCCGAGGAACCTGACCCGATCGTCGATGCCCAGGGTGCGGGCCTGGCGCTCCAGGTCTCGGCGCAGGCTGCCGTCACCGGCCAGCCACAGCACGGACCAGCCGCCGAGCATCGCCCACGCGTCGAGCAGCAGGTCGTGCCGCTTCTGGGGCTCCATCCGGGCCAGGCACAGCGCGATCGGCACGTCCTCGGCCACGCCGAGCGCGGAGCGGACCGTGAAGCGGTCGACGCGCGGCGGCGTGGGGAACACCGCGTTGCGGATCACCGTGACCTCGCCGAGCCCGGCCGCGCGCAGGCGGTCCGCGGTCGACGAGGCGACCGCGACGACGGTGTCGGACGTGCGGCGCAGCACCCGGACGGCGCTGCCGTGGTCGGCCGCCGCGACGCCGTGGAACACCGTCATCAACGGCGTCCGGCGCAGCGGCATCATCGCGAGCCTGGCCACGGCGGACGCGCCGACGTTGTGCGCCACCACGACGTCCGGCCGGAACGCGCGGTACGCGGTCCTGGTCGCCTTGGCGGCGCGGACGACGCCGCCCGCGCGACGGCGGGCGAGCGGCACGTCGAAGTGCGGCACCCGCAGCGCGTCGGCCCGGTGCCCGCCGCCGCTGGCGACGGCCGACTCCCAGCCGTAATGCTCACCCACCCTCGCCATGCCCGCGACGAGCGCCTCGGCGCCGCCGGTCCCCATCTCACTGATCACGTGCAGGACGCGCACTCCCACTCCCGGTTCGTAGTTCGGCCGCGCAGGCGACCGCGATCATCAGCCACAGCGGCAGGTAGTACTGCTCGGACAGGAAGGTCGACGCGACGGCGGTCGCCAGCAGACTTGCCTGGACGGCAACCATCTGGCCGCGATCGGCTCCGCCGCGCAACGCTCGTTCGCTCGCCACCACGGCGGTGCCGATCAGGGCGGCGAAGAGCAGGAAGCCGGGCACGCCGAGCTCGGCCGCGACCTCCAGGTACATGTTGTGCGCCACCGGGGACTGCTCGTCGACCTCGGCGTTGTGCGAGAAGGCCGGGTACTCGGCGCGGAACCCACCGGGCCCCACCCCGAACACCGGGTTCTCGGTGAGGATCCGGGCCGCGGCCTGCCAGCGGAGTTCGCGGGTGTCCACGTTGGTGGAGGCGATGAAGCTCTTCTCCTGCAACGCCTTCGCCAGCTCCTGCTGGGCCACGACCGCGCCGCCGAGCGCCAGCACGGCGAGCACGCCCACCACGGCGGCCAGCACCCGCACCGACAGCACCCGGCGGGCCACCAGCCAGATCACCGCCGCGCCCAGCGCGAGCCCGCCGCCGCGGGAGAACGTCGCCGCCGCCCCCGCCACCAGCACCGCGCACGCGGCCGGCGCGAGCACCGACACCGGCTTGCGGCGGGCCGCCACGATCGGCACCACCAGGGGCAGGGCGGCGACCAGCACGTGGGCCAGGTCGTTCGGGTCGTCCAGCGGGCCGCTCGCCCGCGACTCGCCCCCGGCGACGAGGCTGTACAGCGCCCCCGCGCCCGCCACGGCGGCTCCCGCCACGGCGGACACCAGCAGCGACCGGACCGGCACCTCGCGGGACGCGACGTCCACCAGGATCGCGGTGACCAGCAGGAACGGCAGCCAGCGCAGGGTGTACTCCAGCGCGAACGGCTCGGCCACGTGCACGCCCGCCGACGCGAGGACGACGACGGCGAACAGTGCCAGCAGCGCGTGCACCGGGTGCGGCTTCGGCCACTCGCGGTCCCGGGCGCGGACCACGACCCAGGTCAGCGCGAGCAGCGCGGGCGCCAGCTTCGCGAGCTGGCCGTGCACGGCCAGGAGGTAGCCCTCGATCGGCGCCAGCGCCACGGTCGCGCACGCGAAGGCGCGCAGGAGCCGTTCGGGGACCAGGCGGTCCCGCCTCGCCGCGACGAGCGCCGTCACCTGCGGGACTCCAGACGACGCGCGTCCCGCTCGCGGTTCAGCCCGGCCATCCGCGCCCGCGCCACGTGCTCGGCCGTTCCGACGAGCTCGAAGTGCCTGCGCAGCTCGCCGAGCACCCAGCCGAGCAGGTCGGTCTTGCGGGCGCTCGGCACGGCCATGCCGGGGAAGAACTCCATGCCCGGCGCCTCGGTCGAGTCCAGCACGTCCGTCGGGTGCAGCAGCAGCGACGGACCGACCCCGCGCAGTCGGCACAGCCGCAGCGCGGTGCGGAAGTACGCGCGGGCCAGCTTCGGCGAGGCCTGGTTGAGCTGCTGGAGGTAGGACGCGTGGATCGGGGTGCGCAGCAGCGGCATGGTCGTGACCGGCAGCTCCACCAGCGACGCCGACGCGCCGACGCGCCACCGGTAGGCGGCGACGGGCGCGAGGACGCGCGAGACGCCGCCGAACAGCTCGTCCGACGCGGCCCCCTCGGACACGGACCGGTTGTGGTACGCCCTGGCGATGGGGCCGATCCAGGTCGGCCAGGTGCTGGCGTCGTAGGAGTAGCCGCGTTCCACCAGCAGTTCCAGCAGGTCCGGGGTCACGCTGTAGCCCGGCCCGCGGAAGCCGATCGGCCTCGGCGCGCCCGCCGCCACGATGGCGTCCTCGGTGCGCACCAGCTCGCTCTCCAGTTGCGCGCGGGAGTACCGGTGCAGCCACGGCTCGTGGCCCCACGAGTGGTTGGCGACCTCGTGGCCCGCGGCGCTGAT
>DATMCA010001208.1:0-5177 GCA_035559015.1 Umezawaea sp.
TTCGACGCGGACTTCTTCGGCATCTCGCCGCGCGAGGCGCTGACCATGGACCCGCAGCAGCGGCTGCTGCTGGAGACGTCGTGGGAGACGCTGGAACGCGCGGGCATCGACCCGGCGGGCCTGCGCGGCTCGTCGACCGGCGTGTTCATCGGCCTGAGCAGCCACGACTACCTGATGCTCGTGGCCCGCTCGGACGAGGCCGCCGCCGGGTTCGTCGCCACCGGCAACTCCGGCAGCGTCGCGTCCGGCCGCATCTCCTACGCGCTCGGGTTCGAGGGCCCGGCCGTCACCGTCGACACGGCCTGCTCGTCGTCGCTGGTGGCCATCCACCTCGCCGCCCAGGCGCTGCGCGCCGGTGAGTGCACGCTCGCCATCGCCGGTGGCTCGACGGTCATGGCCGCCCCCGACGGGCTGCTGGAGTTCGGCCAGAAGGGCGGCCTCGCCGCCGACGGCCGGAGCAAGGCGTTCAGCGAGCGCGCGGACGGCTTCGGCGTCGCCGAGGGCGTCGGCGTCGTGCTGCTGCAACGGCTTTCGGACGCCCGCCGCATGGGCCACCAGGTGTTGGCGGTGGTGCGCGGCAGCGCGATCAACCAGGACGGCGCGTCCAACGGCCTGACCGCGCCCAACGGGCCGTCGCAGGAACGGGTGATCCGGCAGGCGCTGGCCGCCTCCGGGCTGTCGGCGAGCGACGTGGACGCCGTGGAGGCGCACGGCACCGGCACGCGGCTCGGTGACCCGATCGAGGCCGGGGCGCTGCTGGCGACCTACGGCCAGGACCGCACGGGCGACCCGCTGTGGCTGGGGTCGGTCAAGTCGAACATCGGGCACACGCAGGCCGCCGCGGGTGTGGCGGGCGTGCTGAAGGTGGTGCTCGCCCTGCGGCACGGGGAACTGCCGCGCACGCTGCACGTGGACGAGCCGTCCTCCGAGGTGGACTGGTCGGCCGGTGCGGTGTCGCTGCTGGCCGAGCCGGTGCCGTGGCCCCGGACCGACCGACCGCGGCGGGCGGGTGTGTCGTCGTTCGGGATCAGCGGCACCAACGCCCACGTGATCATCGAGGAACCCCCGGCGGCCGACGAGCCCGCCACCGCGTCCGGCGTGCTGCCGTGGGTGCTGTCCGCCCGCACCGCCGACGGCCTGCGGCGGCAGGCGCGCAACCTCGCCGACTGGACCGGTGACGCGAGCACCGCCGACATCGGCCTGTCGCTGGCGGCCGGGCGGACGGCGTTCACGCACCGCGCGGTCGTCGTCGGCCGCGAACGGGACGAGCTGCTGGCCGGGATCGAGTCGATCGCCGGCGGCGGTCTCGGGCCGGGCGTCGTGAGCGGCACGGCGAAGACCGACGGCCGGGTGGTGTTCGTGTTCCCCGGCCAGGGCTCGCAGTGGGTCGGCATGGGCGTCGAACTCCTGGAGTCCTCGAAGGTGTTCGCCGAGCGGATGGCGGAGTGCGAGCGGGCGTTGGCGCCGTTCGTGGACTGGTCGTTGCGCGAGGCGTTGGCCGACGAAGCCCTGTTGTCGCGGGTGGACGTCGTGCAGCCGGTGCTGTGGGCCGTGATGGTCTCGCTGGCCGGGGTCTGGCGTTCGGTCGGCGTCGAGCCGTCGGTCGTCGTCGGGCACTCGCAGGGTGAGATCGCGGCGGCCGTGGTGGCCGGGGCGTTGTCGCTGGAGGACGGTGCACGGGTCGTCGCGCTGCGCAGCAAGGCGATCGGGAAGCTCGCCGGACGCGGTGGCATGGTGTCGGTCTCGGCGTCGGTCGCCGACGTCGAGGCGCTCCTCGGGGACGGGGTGTCCATCGCCGCGGTCAACGGGCCGACGTCCGTGGTCGTGTCCGGTGAGTCGGCCGCGTTGGACGAGTTCGTCGCCCGGTGCGGCACGACGAGGGTCCGGCGGATCGCGGTGGACTACGCCTCGCACTCGGTGATGGTGGAGGAGGTCCGCGAGGACCTGGCCGACCTGCTGCGGGACGTGGCGCCGCGGGTGCCGAAGGTCGCGTGGCGCTCGACGGTCACCGGCGACTGGGTGCGCGACGCCGCCGCCGACGGCGACTACTGGTACCGCAACCTGCGGGAACAGGTGCGCCTCGACCACGTCGTGCGGGGCCTCGTCGACGACGGGTTCGCCGTGTTCGTGGAGCCGAGCCCGCACCCGGTGCTGGTGCCCGGCATCGAGGAGACCGCGTTCGGGCTGGGCCGCGAGGTCGCGGTGACCGGCACGCTCCGCCGCGACGAAGGCGGCCGGGACCGGCTGCTGGAAGCCGCCGCGCAGGCCTGGGTGCACGGCGTCGCCGTGGACTGGGCGAGCGTGTTCGGCGGCCTCGGCAGGCGCGTCGAGCTGCCCACCTACCCGTTCGAGCACAAGCACTTCTGGCTGCGCACCACGCCCGTGGCCGACCCGGTGGACGACGCCTTCTGGCACGCCGTCGACCGCGAGGACCTCGACGAGCTGACCGCCACCCTCGACACGCCCGCCGAGGCGTTCGCCCCAGCGCTGAAAGCGCTGTCGACGTGGCGCCGCCGCACCAGGCAGTCCTCCATCGTGGACGGCTGGCGCTACCGCGAAGCCTGGCGCCCCTTGCCCGCGAGGCCCAACGCCTCCGTCAGCGGCACCTGGCTGGTCGTCGTGCCGACCGGGCTCGACGCCTCGTGGGCGCTCGACGCCTTCGACACCCCCGTCGTCGTCGAGGTCGACGGTTTCCCGGATCGGGCCGCCCTCGCCGGCCTCCTGAAGGGCGAGCCGGTGGCGGGTGTGCTCTCGCTGCTCGCCTTCGCCGACGGCCACCACCCCGAGCACCCGGCCCTGCCGTCCGGACTCGCGCTGACCACGCTCCTGCTGCAAGCGCTGCTGGACTCCGGCGTCGACGGCCCGCTGTGGACGGTCACGCGGAACGCCGTGGCGCAGGGCTCCGAGGACGTCGACCCGGCCGCCGCCGCGGTGTGGGGCATCGGCCGCGTCGCCGCGCTGGAACACCCGCGCTCGTGGGGCGGTCTGGTCGACGTGCCCGCCGACTGCGACCCCGCGCTGCTCGCCCAAGCCCTCACCGCGGGCGACGAGGACCAGTTGGCCGTCCGTGGACACGGTGTCCTGGTCCGCCGCCTGGTGCGGGCGCAGACCACCTCCGCGAAGCGGCGGACGTGGCGACCGACCGGCACGGTGCTGGTCACCGGTGGTACCGGCGCGGTCGGCCCGCACGTCGTCCGCTGGCTGGCGGGGGCCGGCGCGGAGCACGTCGTGCTGCCCAGCCGTCGCGGCACGGAACTCGACCTCGACCTGCCCGGCGTGCGGCTCACCGCCGCCGTCTGCGACGTCGCCGACCCGGCCGCCGTGGCCGCGCTGGTGCGCCGCCTGGCCGACGAGGGCACGCCGGTCCGCGCGGTCGTGCACGCCGCCGCCGCGATGGAACTCGGCTCGCTGGCCACCACACCGCTGGGCGACCTCGCCCGCGTCTTCGACGCCAAGGCGAGGGGCGCCGAGCACCTCGCCGCCGCGCTCGCCGACACCGACCTCGACGCGTTCGTGCTGTTCTCGTCGATCGCGGGCGTGTGGGGGAGCGGCGACCACGGCGCGTACGCCGCCGCCAACGCCTACCTCGACGCCTTCGCCCAGCACCGCCGGGCCCACGGCCTGGCGGCCACGTCGATCGCCTGGGGCGTGTGGGACTCGCCGGGCTTCACCGACGACCTCGTCCTGCCCGGTGGGCTGGACCTGGCCCGCCTGCGCGGCCGCGGCCTGCCGTTCCTCGACCCCGAGGTCGCCGCGGGCGCGCTGCGGCGCTGCCTGGACGACGACGAGACCGTGCTGGCCGTCGCCGACGTGGACTGGTCGCGGTTCGTCGACGTGTTCACCTCCGCCCGCCCGTCCCCGCTGTTCGCCGAGATCCCCGAGGTCTCGACGGAGGAGGCCGCGCCTGCGGTCGTCGAATCCGAACTGGTCCGCGGCCTGGTCGGGTTGAGCACCGCCGAGGCCGACCGCGTCCTGCACGACCTCGTGCGCGCCCAGGCCGCCGAGGTGCTCGGCCACACCGACGGCGACCTCGACCCCTCCCGCGCGTTCCGCGACCTGGGGTTCGAGTCGCTCACCGCCGTGGACCTGCGCAACCGGCTCACCGCGCTCACCGGCCTGCGGCTGCCCGCCGCCGTGGTGTTCGACTACCCGACCGTGCACGAACTGGCCCGCCACCTGCGCGAGGTGCTGCGCGGCGAGCAGGAGGCGACCGAGGAGCAGGCGTCCCCGATCGCCGTGGACGAGCCGATCGCGATCGTCGGCATCAGCGGCCGGTTCCCCGGTGGCGTCCGCACCCCCGACGACCTGTGGGCCGTGCTGGCCGAGGGCCGCGACGTCATCTCCGACTGGCCCGACGACCGCGGCTGGGAACTCGCCGGGCTCTACGACCCGGAACCCGCCGTGCCGGGCAAGTCGTCCACGAACCGCGGCGGCTTCCTGCGCGACGCGGGCGACTTCGACGCCGACTTCTTCGGCATCTCGCCCCGCGAGGCGTTCGCGATGGACCCGCAGCAGCGGCTGCTGCTGGAGACGTCGTGGGAGGTCCTGGAGAGCGCGGGCATCGACCCGGCGTCCTGCCGGGGCACCCGCACCGGCGTGTTCGTCGGCTGCGCGGTCAACGGCTACACCCCGCGCCCCGGCGACACGTCCGGCGTCGTGGACAGCCACTCCGTGACCGGCGGCTCCGGCAGCGTCGCGTCCGGCCGCATCTCCTACGCGCTCGGGCTCGAAGGCCCGGCGATGACCGTGGACACCGCGTGCTCGTCGTCGCTGGTGGCCATCCACCTCGCTGCGCAGGCGCTGCGCGGTGGTGAGTGCACGCTCGCCCTGGCCGGTGGCGTGACGATCATGGCCAACCTGGCCGGGTTCGTCGGCTTCAGCCAGACGCGCGGGCTCGCGCCGGACGGCGTGTGCAAGCCGTTCGCCAGCGCCGCCGACGGCATGAGCATGTCCGAGGGCGCCGGGATGGTGCTGCTCGAACGCCTCTCCGACGCCCAGCGGCTCGGCCACCGGGTCCTGGCCGTGGTGCGGGGTTCCGCGGTGAACTCCGACGGCGCGTCCAACGGCCTGACCGCGCCCAACGGGCTCGCACAGCGCCGGGTGATCGGCCAGGCCCTGGCCGCCGCCGGGCTGACCGCGGACGACGTGGACGCGGTCGAGGCGCACGGCACCGGCAC
>DATMCA010001209.1:0-7609 GCA_035559015.1 Umezawaea sp.
GACGGACGGCGAGGGCAGGTACATGGTGCGGGACCTGCCCTCGGGCGCGTACACCGTGGTCGCGAGCGGCTACCCGCCCGTGTCCAGCCAGGTCGTGCTGGCCGACGGCGAGGCGGGCCACGACGTGCGGCTGGGCCACGGTCGGAACTCGGACGGCTCGGTCAGGACCTCGACCGAGTCCTGATCTGCGCTCCCCGTGGCGGTCGACTCCGAACCTGAGGAGCCGACCACCACGGGGAGCGGCCTCACTCCCGCGAGGTCGCGGCGAAGGTCTCGTCCAGGAGGTCGACCGCCTCGGGTGAGGCCACCAGCAGGATCTTGCGCAGCGCGCTGCGCAGGTGGGCCAGTTCCTCGTCGGTCAGCGGGTCGACGACCATGCGCCGGACCTCGCCGACGTGGAACGGCGCGGCCTCGGTGATCTTCTCCAGGCCGGCGTCGGTGAGTACGGCCTCGACCGTGCGCGAGCCCTCCGGGCAGGTGCGCCGCTCGACCCAGCCCGCCTTCTCCAGTCGGCTGACCGCGTGCGACAGGCGTGACTGGGAGCCGTTGGCCATCCGCGCCAGCGAGGCCATCCGCATCGCCCGGTCGGGGGCCCCGGACAGGCCCGCCAGGATCGAGTACTCGAAGAAGTTCAGGCCGGAGTCGCGGCGCAGCTGGGCGTCGATCACCGCCGGCAGCTGCGTGATCACGCCCGTCAGCTGCATCCAAGCGGAGAGCTGGGTCCGGTTCAGCCACGGGGCGTTCTCACTCACACCCGCAGCCTATCGGATTGAACATTCAACTCGCGCGTGGCAGCATCGCCGCTGCGAGTTGAACGTTCAATTCGCCAAGGACTCCAGGGAGTGATCTGATGACCCTCTTGCGCATCGACGCGAGCATCCTCGGCCCGATCTCGGCCAGCGCGGAGCTGGCCGACCTGGTCCTGGCCGAGTGGGCCGCCGAGCGTCCCGACGAGGAGGTCGTGACGCGCCACCTGGGCACCGACCCGCTGCCCTCGGACGCGTGGGCGATCGCCGTGGACGCCCTGCACAACACGCCGGAGGACCAGCGGAGCGACGCCCAGAACGCGGCCACCGCCCTGGCCAGGGCGGTCCACGACGAGCTGATCTCGGCCGACGCCGTCGTCCTCGCGTTCCCGCTCTACAACTGGGGCGTGTCCGCGCAGGTGAAGAGCTGGATCGACCTGGTCATCACCGGGGCGGGCGTCGCGGGCGGCACCTCCGCCGACCGCGTCCTCGACGGCAAGCCGGTCGTCCTGCTGACCACCCGCGGCGGCAACTACTCCGAGGGCTCGCCGAAGGAGGGCTGGGACCACAGCACCCCGTACCTGCGCCGCGTCCTGGCCGACGTTTGGGGCGCCGACCTCACCGTCGTGGAGCGCGAGTTCACCCTCGTCGGGATCAAGCCCGAGCTGGACCGGTTCGCCGACCTCGGCGCCCGGCTGAAGAAGACCGCCCACGAGGCCGCCGCCACCGCGGGCAAAGCCCTCGCCGCCGGCTGACGCGTCCGTCGGGGAGGAGTGCGGTGACCGAGTCCGGTCGGCGGGCCTGGGTGGCGCGGCTGAGCCCACGGGGTGAGGTCGACGTCGACGGGGTGGCGGGGTCGCGCGAGGTCGCGGAGCGCGTCGGAGCGGATCCCGTGCGCTGGGCGGTCGAGCTGAGTTCCCTGGTCGTGCGGAGGATCGTGGCCGAGGTGCCGTCCCTCGGCGGTGGTCCGGCCGCGGTCGAGGTGCTCCGCCGGGGCAACGAGGGGACCACCCTGCGGGCGCTGCTCGCCCTGGTGGAAGGCCCGGCCGCCACCCCGCCCGCCGGCGAGGCGGTCCTGGGGAGCATCCGCGAACTCGTCCACCGGACCGTGCCGCTCGACCAGGTGCTGCGGGGCGTCCGGATCGGGCACGCGGCCACGACCGAGGCGTTCCTGCGGGCCTGTGCCGAGCTGGCCGATCCGGAGGTGGCGGTCGAGGAGGTCACGGCGGTCTCCCGCGAGCTGTTCTCCTACGTCGACGACCTCTCCGACACGATGATCCGCACGTACCTCGCGGAGCACGAGGCGTGGACCGCCGGCGCCGCCGCCGCACGGGCCGACGTCGTGCGGTCGCTGCTGAGCGATTCGTCCACGAAGGACATCGGCGGGGCCTCGCGCGTCCTCGGCTACGACCTGCGGCACGTCCACGAGGCGGTGGTGGTGTGGTCGGACTCGCCGAACAGCGGGTCCGCACTGCGGGCGGCGGCGGTCGAGGCGCTCCGGGCCAGGAGGGCCACCACGACGCTGGTCGTGCCCGTGGCGTCCGGGCGGTCGTGGGCGTGGGGCACCGTGTTCCAGGCCGGTTCGCACCGGCCCGAGTCGTGGGAGGACATCGCGGGAACCCTGTCCCGGCACCGGGTTCGGGCGGCCTTCGGGACCCGCGGTGGCGGTGTCGAGGGCTTCCGCCGCTCCCACCGCGAAGCCGAACGCGCGGAAGGGGTCGAGCGGCTGCGGCGCGAGGCCGGGCTGGAACCCCGGCGGGCGACCGCCTACGCCGACGTCGCCACCGTCGCGCTGCTGGCCACCGACCTCGACGCGGCGGGCGACTTCGTCCGACGGGAACTCGGTGGGCTCGCCGCCCGCACCGCGCCGGTGGCAGCGCTGCGCACCACGCTGTTCCACTACCTCGCCGCCGAGCGCAGCCTCGTGGACGTGGCCCGACGCCTGCACGTGGCCAGGGGGACCGTGACCTACCGGGTGAAGCGGGCCCGGGAGGTGCTGGGGCGCGACCTCGACGACCGCCGCTTCGACCTCCACACCGCCCTGGCACTGGCCGAGGAACTGGGGGACGCGGTCCTCCTGCCCCGCGAGCGGTGAGGCTGGTGCGGCAGGACAACGGGGGACCGGAACCCTGCGTCGGCGGACCAAGCGGGCGCTCCGCGGTCCGGGGTTGGCTTCGTGGTGTCGGACGAACCCGAACCCCTTGCCCCACAACGGAGTGACGATGAGCATCATCATGGACGGCCCCCGCACCACCGACGCCGCGCGCACGCTGCGGGCCGACCTCGTCGAACGCGCCGCCGCGCTGCGACCGCTGCTGGCCGACAACGCGGACTCGACCGACCGCGACCGCGGCGTGCCCGCGGCGAACATCAGCGCCCTGGCCGAGGCCGGTCTGCTCTCGCTGATGCGGCCCGCCCGGCACGGTGGCCTGCAAACCGACTTCCGCACCCTGCTGGAGGTCAGCCGCGAGGTCGGGCGGGCCTGCGGTTCCACGGCCTGGGTGACCGCGCTGCTCAACGCCTCCGCCTGGTTCGTCGGCTTCTTCCCCGCCAGGGCCCAGGACGACGTCTGGGGCAAGACCCCCGACGCACGGGTGGCCGGTGTCGTCACCCCGACGGGCACCGCGCACGTGGTCGACGGCGGGTACCGGGTCAGCGGCCGGTGGGCCCCCGCCTCCGGGTGCGCCCACGCCGACTGGGCCGTCCTCGGGGTCACCCGCCCGGACGCCGGGGGCACCTCGGACGCCGTCGGCATCGTGCTCGCGCCGATGTCGGAGCTGGCCGTCGAGGACACCTGGTTCGTGACGGGCATGCGGGGGACCGCGTCCAACACCCTCGTCGGCGAGGACCTCTTCGTCCCCGCGCACCGTTTCCACTCCGTCCCCGACGCCGTCGAGGGCCGCTACGCCACGCCGTTCACCGACGAGGCGCTCTACCGGGCGCCGTTCGTGCCCGCCGCCGCACTCGTGTTGACCGGGCCGCAGCTCGGCTTGGCCGCGGCCGCCGTCGACCTCCTGGCGGAGAGGGCCCCGAAGCGGGCGTTGACCATGACGAACTACGCCACCCAGGCCGAGGCGCCCACCGTCCAGATCGCCGCCGCGAACGCCGCCTCGCTCGCCGACTCCGCCCAACTGCACGCCTACCGCGCCGCGGCCGACCTCGACGAGGCCGCGCGGGCCGGGGTGTTCCCCGACTACGACGCCCGTGCCCGGATGCGGATGGACGCGGGGATGGCGGCGGTCCACGCGCGCGAAGCGGTCCGGATCGTGTGCTCGGCCCAGGGGGCGTCGAGCTTCGGCGAGTCGAACGCGCTCCAGCGCGTCTGGCGCGACATCGAGGCCGGCAGCAGGCACGCCGTCCTGAACCCCGAGGTGGCCGCCGAGATCTACGGGAAGTCGCTGTTCGGCATCCGCGGGACCGTGTCCGCGCTGGTGTAGGGCGATCCGCCGGTTCTGGTTCATCCTGCGATCCATCAGTTCGCATTGTGAACACAATGCTCGCATTGCTCGCGGTTCGCCGGGTCGGTTGCCCCGTTCGGCCTGGTGACCGTGGCAGTCGCGATTACCGTCTTTCCGGTTGTTAGAGCTGGTCAAGAGCCTTCGTCGGGTGGGTTCTAGCCGTCATCCCGGCTGACCGTCGTAGACATGCCCCGTGCCAATCCGTATGCTGAACGAACTGTTCACAGTCCGTACCTCACGGAGGTCGCACATGCTCTCAGCCGGGGAAGCGCAGCCGGTGTCGCCGGCGCTGCTGAAGGTCTTGAACGGCGCCGTGGACCTGCACTGCCACTCGGGGCCCAGTCCGTTCCCGCGACGGCTGAACCACGTCGAGGCCTCCTACGACGGCGCGCGCATCGGCATGCGCGCGATCCTGGTCAAGTCGCACCACCACAACACGGTGATGGACCTGCTCGCCATGAGCACCTGGCTCGCGGACGCGCCAACACCGGTGTACGGCGGGGTCGCGCTCAACAGCGAGGTCGGGGGGATGAACCCGTCGGCCGTGGCGATGAGCCTGCGGATGGGCGGGCGGTGCGTCTGGGCGCCGACCACGTGCTCGCGGCAGCACATCGACCACCACAGCCACGGCGGTGACTTCCCGGCGGCCGCCATCGACCTGGCCGAGACGGAGGTGTCGATCTTCGACGAGTCCGGCGAGGTCTCCGCGGGCACGGTCGGGGTCGTCGACATCGTCGCCGAGACCGGCGCGCTGCTGACCGGCGGTCACCTGGGCGGCGAACCCGCCAAGGCGCTGTTCAAGGTCGCCGCGGACAAGGGGGTCCGGCGCCTGCTGTTGCAGCACCCGGACTTCATCGTCGGCGCGTCGGAGTCCGACATCGAGGAACTGGTGGGGCTCGGCGCCTACGTGGAGCACGAGATCGCCATGTACCACCCCGAGGTGACCGCGATCGGGTGGCCGATCAAGCAGTTGCTGGACTGGATCGACCGCGTCGGTCCCGAACGGACGGTCATCTCGTCGGACCTCGGTCAGCAGGGCAACCCGCTGCCCGTCGACGGGTACCTCTACCTCGTCGGCGCTCTGCTCGACCACGGCGTTTCCGAAAAGGACGTTCGGCGGATGATCGCCGACAACCCCGCGTTCCTGCTGGGGCTGGAGGAGGACCCGTCGTGATCGCCGCGGACCGCGTGATCATCAGCACCGCGGTGACGGGCTCGGTCCACGTGCCGTCGCAGAGCGACCACCTCCCGATCACGCCCGCGGAGATCGTCGCGGAGTCGCTGGCCGCGGCGGAGGCCGGCGCGGCCGTCATCCACCTGCACGCCAGGCACCCCGAGGACGGCAGGCCCGCGTTCGAACCGGAGGTCTTCGAGGAGATCATCCCGCCGATCACGGCGGGGTGCGACGCGGTCATCAACATCACCACCGGTGGGGCGTCGTCGATGACGATCGAGGAACGGCTCGCCGCGGCGAGCCGTTTCAGCCCCGAGCTCGCCTCGCTCAACATGGGGTCGATGAACTTCGTCTACTCCGGCATCGCCGACAAGGTGGCGCACTGGAAGCACCCGTGGGAGAAGCCCTACGTCGAGAACACCTACCGCAAGCCGTTCGTCAACTCCTTCGAGCAGATCGAGTACGCGCTGCGGGAGCTGGGGGAGCGGGGCGGGACCAGGTTCGAGTACGAGTGCTACGACATCGGCCACCTGTACACCCTCGCCCACTTCGCCGAACGGGGGCTCGCCAAGCCGCCGTTCCTCGTCCAGGGCGTCTTCGGGATCCTCGGCGGCATCGGTGCCGACCACGCCAACCTCACGCACATGGTCGCCATCGCCGACAAGCTCTTCGGCGCCGACTACCACTTCTCCGCCTTCGCCGCGGGCCGCCACCAGATGGAGTTCTGCACGCACAGCGCGTGGCTGGGTGGTCACGTGCGCGTCGGGCTGGAGGACAACCTCTACATCGGCAAGAACGAGAAGGCCACCAGCAACAGCCAGCAGGTGCGGAAGGTCCGCGAGGTCCTCACCGGACTGGGCAAGGAGATCGCGACGCCCGCCGACGTCCGGCGGGTGCTCGGCCTCAAGGGCGCGCAGAACACCACCCCGCAACGGTCACGAGAGGTGTCGACATGACGATGTACGCCAAGGACGACATCAGGTCGCAGTTGGCGGCCGTCCCGGCCGAACGGGCGGCGGTCGACCCGTCCACCCCCGTCGCCGCCGCCCAGTACCTGGAGTTCACCCGGCAGCCGCCGACCGTGGTCAGCCCGGCGGGCAGCCGGACCTGGATCACCCGTGGCCAGAACGTCGTGTTCGCCTACACGGACGCCGTCGCGGGCGACTGCTTCATCCGCGACGACCAGCCCGACGAGTACGTCCTCCTCCTGCACTCCGACAGCGCCCCGATCCGGGTCGTCGCGGGCGGCGAGCAGGCGAAAGTGGACGAGGAGGCGTTCGTCGTGGTGCCGCCCGGCGACAGCGTCGTCGAGGCGCTGACCGCTGGACCCGTGATCCGGGTGTTCTCCTCCGTCGCCGAAGACCTGCGCGAGGCCGCGCTCAACGCCGACGCCTACGCCGAGCCGGACCCGCGCTGCGCTCCTCTTGTGCCGTGGCCGGACCCCGTGGGCGGCTTCAAGCTGCGCGTCCACCCGCTCGCGGATACGCCGATCGCCGAGGGGCGGTTCGGCCGGATCTTCCGGACCACGAACCTGATGGTGAACTTCCTCGCGGAGGAGACCACCCCGCGCGATCCGCTCAAGCTCTCCCCGCACCACCACGACGACTTCGAACAGCTGTCCCTGGCCCTCAAGGGCGAGTTCATCCACCACATGCAGTACCCGTGGGGGCCGAACTCGACCCACTGGCGACCCGAGGACCACGGTCGGGTCGGCTCGCCGTCGATCACCGTCATCCCGCCGCCCGCCGTCCACACGACCCAGGGCGTGGGACCGCACCAGCAACTCGTCGACATCTTCTCCCCACCGCGGCAGGACTTCTCCGACCGGCCGGGCTGGGTGCTCAACGCGACCGAATACCCGGCCCGATGACCGCGCCGCGCAAGAGCCTGTTCCGCGCCGCGCTGGCCCGGACCGACGGCCCCGCGCTCGGCACGTGGGTGAAGCTCCCGGTGATGGAGAGCATCGAACTCCTCGCGCTGGCGGGCTTCGACTTCGTCGTCATCGACCTCGAACACTCCCCGATCGACCTCGAAACGGCCTACCGGCTGATCGGCACCGCCACCCACCTGGGTGTGGCGCCGGTCGTGCGAATCCCCGCCCTGGACGCCGGTGTGGTCCAGCGGATCCTCGACGCGGGCGCCGAGGGGGTCATGCTGCCCCACGTCGACACTGTCGCCGAGGCGGAAGCGGCGGTGCGGGCCATCCGCTTCCCACCCGTGGGCGTGCGGGG
>DATMCA010001210.1:0-2290 GCA_035559015.1 Umezawaea sp.
GCTCGACACCCCAACCGGCGATCTCACCTGGCCACAACGAAGCGGCGGGCCGCAACGACGGTTACGGTCCGCCGCTTCACTCTGCCCCCTTGACAAAGAGCTACCCATATCAGTACTGCAGCAGTAGTTCGTGATCATTGGTTTTCGCGGCGTCGGTAGTGGGATTGGCGGGCTCGGTATTGGTGTTGTCTTCGCCATCGTGACCAGGCCAGAAGGCTGGTGATGGTGTGCCGTGCGGCCAGGAGTAGGGCATCAAAGAGGCGCCGAAATTCGTTGACGGTCAAGCTAATCAGTCCGGTGGTGGCCGGTAGGTGGTCACGTTCGGTGGCGGTGGCCACGGCCAGGAAGGCATGGGCGAGCATGGCCAGGGTGGTCCAGCGGTGCCAGGAGGTCCAGCGCCGGACCTGGTGTTGGTCAAGCCCGGTGAGGCCCTTGGCGGCCTGGAAGGATTCCTCGATGCGCCAGCGTTGCCCAGCGACGCGCACCAGGACTTTCAGCGGGACCGGGCGCGGGCTGTAGCAGCGCAGGTAGGCCAGCTCCCCGGTGCGGTCGTTGCGGCGAATCAGCAGGTGATGGCGTCCGGTGTCGCGGTCTGGGTCTTCGGGCAGCAGGGCGACCCACGCCCACGAGTAGATCCGCTCGCCGTGGCCGCCCGACCCGCACGAGTGCTGCTGCCAGGCCCACGCCGGGAGCAGGGCAGGCAGTGCGTCGACGCGGATCGGCCCGGCTTGGGTGGGGACGCGGCGGTTGGCCGAGACCGCGAATACATACCCCAGCCCGTGGCCGCGCACGCTGGCGCGCAAGCTCGGGTCGGCGCCATAGACCTCATCCCCGGCGACCCAACCGGCCGGCACCCCGGCATCGACGGCACGGCTGATCAAAGTCTTGGCCAACGCCGGTTTGGTCGCGAAAACCGCGCTGCTGTCGGGGATTCCGGCAGCAGCGCAGCGGTCGGTGTGATCAGCCCAAGACTTGGGCAGATACAGGCCACGGTCGATCAGCGCGTGCCCGCGTGGCGCGGCATAGGTCACAAACACCGCCACCTGGGAATTCTCGATCCGCCCGGCAGTGCCACTGTATTGGCGCTGCACGCCGACGGTGTCGGTGCCCTTCTTGACATCGGCGGTCTCATCGACAATCAGCACCGCGTCCGGATCACCGAAGGCATCGATCACGTAGTCACGCAGATCATCGCGGACCGCATCAGCATCCCATTTCGCGCGTGAAAGCAGATGCTGCAACCCATCTGGGGTCGCCTGTCCGCGGTGCTCGGCGATCGTCCAACAGTTCTTGCGATCCAGACTCGACACCATGCCCAGCATCAAGCCCGCCGCGTGACGCAGCGGCTCGTAGCGGGAAAACCGCGGCGCGATCCGATCGATCACCGCGCCAAACTCAATCCACCACCGATCAGGGTCTACGCTGTGAGCCACGGCGACCGCGGCAACTTCAGGTGTCTTCACAAACCCCGAACGATGCCGCGGTCACCGCCTCTACCAGCGCAGACACGCCACACCACGAAGATCACGATCTACGGCTGCAGTACTAGCCGTGTCGGGTTACCACGCGGTCTGCCCCAATCTGTACTCACGCGAGGCGCCCGGCGCCGACCCTGACGACGCGGCGGCCACCGTGCGCGCAGCCGGCGGCGTACCCGACGACCGACTCGTCGGAGATGTGGCCGGTGCCGCGGAGTATCTCCGAAATCTGGACGGTGCCAACGGAAAGACGGGGGTGATCGGCCACTGCTCGGGGGGACGGCAGGCGTTTCTGGCGGCGTGCTCGTTGCAATTGGATGCCGCAGTGGACTGCTATGGCGCCTTCATTGTCGAAGACCCGCCGGAAGGCTTGCCGGCCAGCATGAGGCCGATTCTGGGGCTGGCATCCGATCTGAGCTGCCCAATGCTCGGGTTGTTCGGCATCGAGGATCGGTATCCGTCACCGGATGCGGTGGCCAAGCTGGACGCCGAACTGAACCGGCTGGGCAAGGACCACGAGTTTCACTCGTACGACGGGGCTGGACACTCGTTCTTCTCCGTCGACCGCCCGGCGTACCGCGTGGAGGCGGCGCTGGACGGTTGGCGACGGATCGGCGACTTCTTCGCCAAGCATCTGGAGGGCTGACGCATGTGCACCTATCTGACTGAAAAGATCGACGTCGACGGCAGCGGCAAGGGTGCGACGGGCTGGTTCGGGGCCAGCCAGGCAACGGTCTACGTCGACCATCCGGTGCATGCCCCTTACGGCCACACCGTGAATATCGACGTGCTCAACCCTGCGCTGGGCCCGT
>DATMCA010001211.1:0-4578 GCA_035559015.1 Umezawaea sp.
AGCCCGCCCGGTGGCCGAAGTGGACACTCGTCCTCCGTGTCCCTTGTCGGTCCACTTCGAATCCGTTGGCTCGGTAGTGTCTGGTCAGCAAAGTTTTTCGTGTCTTCGGATGGATCTTGTCGCGATCCGGGCGCCCGCCCAGTTGAGGACCGGCCGATGTCCGTTGCCGTTCGGTGGGGTACGAGCTTCCGCACCTTGCCGACAGCGAACCGGCGTTCGGCCCCGCGCAGCCGGTGCCGGCGCCGCGGAAGCACTGGTACCGCAACGAGATCTACCGGATGGACTACGAGATCTGCCTGGACCGTCACGAGAACCGCGCGGCCTTCCCCCGAGCGGCGAAGGATCGGGCGCGGGGTTGGGGGTACCAGAACCGGATCACCGATCCGGCCGGCTTCCGCGAGTGGTTCTACCGGGACAGCTGCGGCGGCGGCGCGATCCGGCCCGAGGAGATCCCGTACCGCTGGCGCGGCGTGGTCTGAACGCGAGTCGGCGTCATCCCGGCCGGGCGGCTAGACGGCGCTCGTGCGGGCCGGGATGGCGTTGTCGACGAGGACGGTCGCGATGGCGGCCGCGGTGGTGAACGCGTCGGTGTTGAGGACTCGGCTGCGGGCGGAGGCGCCGTCCAGGAGCAGGGCCAGTTGTTCGCCGAGCTGTTCGGGGTTGGTGGCGCCCGCCTCGCGGGCGGTGTCGGTGAGTCGGGCGGCGAAGCCCTTCTTGTAGTCGCGGGCGTGCACGCGTGCCGGGTGGCCGGGGTCGGCGATCTCGACGGCCGCCGCGATGAACGGGCACAGGGGTGAGTGCACGTCGAACGTGGCTAGGAGTCGTTCGCGCGGTGTGAGGTCGGTGCGGTCGAACACCTCGGGCAGGATGTCCGGGTCGAATCGGCGCAGGCATTCGGCGATCAGCTCGTCCTTGCCCGCGAAGTGCTGGTAGAGCGTGCGCTTGGACACCTCGGCCACCGCGCAGAGCTGGTCCAGGCCGGTGTTGTTGATGCCCTGATCGCGGAACAGTTGCCTTGACGCGCTGAGGATCCGCTCTCGTGCGCCCCTGCCGCGCCGCAGGCCGCGCGGCCCCTTCTCCAACTCGGTCACACGCCCAGCCTAGCCCACTTTGGTACGGATCGGTGTGCATAGCTTGCGCCCTGCTCGGTCGGCGGCTACGTTAAGTACGCAGATCGGTGTACATAACATCGGCGCGGTGGAGGAACGGAGCAGTCGTGGGAAAGCTCGATGGCAAGGTCGCGGTGATCACGGGTGCGACCAGCGGGATGGCATTGGCCGGTGCGAAGTTGTTCGTCGAAGAAGGTGCTCACGTCTTCATCTCGGGCAGGCGGAAGGACGCGCTGGACGAAGCCGTCGAGCTGATCGGCCGGAATGTGACGGGCGTGCAGGGCGACGCGGCCGACCTCGACGACCTGGACCGCCTGTTCGAGACGGTCAAGCGGGAGAAGGGCGCGGTCGACGTGCTGTGGACGAGTGCCGGGACGGGTGCGCAGGGCAGGCTCGGTGAGATCACCGAGGAGCAGTTCGACGCCGCCTTCTCGCTGAACGCGCGCGGCACGCTGTTCACCGTCCAGAAGGCGCTGCCGCTGTTCAACGACGGTGGCTCGATCGTCATGACCGGGTCGAACGCGTCGCTCCGGGGCTACCCCGATTGGAGCGTGTACGCGGCGAGCAAGGCCGTGCTGCCCGCCTTCGCACGGGTCTGGGTGTCCGAGTTGAGGGACCGGAGGATCCGGGTGAACGTGCTGACCCCCGGCCAGGTCGCCACGCCGATCCTGGCGGAGGTGATGGACGAGCGGACGAAGGCGCAGTTCGAGTCCATGATCCCGCGGCGGGAGATGGGCCGGCCCGAAGAGGTCGCGTCAGCCGCGTTGTTCCTCGCCTCGGACGACTCGAGCTACGTCAACGGCATGGAGCTGGTCGTCGACGGCGGCACCACGGTGATCTGAGCGCACGCGGGCAAGACCTCCACGATCAACCGATCCACACACGACAAGGGACACGTCATGACCACCATCAGCATCATCGGCTCGGGCAACATGGCCGCCACCATCGGCACACGGGCGGCGAAGCACGGCCACACCGTCGAGTTCATGAGTCGCGACACCACCAAGGCCCAGGCGCTCGCCGACCGGATCGGCAACGGGGCCACCGTCGGCGAGTTCGGCTCGCGGCCCGCGGGTGACATCGTCGTCGTGGCCGTCCTGTACGCCGGCGCGGTCGAAGTGGTCGCGCACTACGGCGACGCGTTGGCGGGCAAGATCCTCGTCGACATCACCAACCCGTTCAACGCCGACGTGACCGGACTCGTGACCACCGCGGGCAACTCGGTGTCCCAGCAGATCGCCGCCATCGCCCCCGAGGGCGCGCACGTCGTCAAGGCGTTCAACACGATCCTCCAGGGCGTCCTCGCCGAGGACAAGCCCCTGGACGCGTTCTTCGCCGGTGACGGCGTCGAGGCGAGGGCACGTGTCGCGGCGTTCCTGGAGAGCCTGGACCTGCGGGCCCTGGACGCGGGAGGGCTTGAGATGGCGCACTCCCTTGAATGGGCCGGCATCCTCCTGGTGGGCGTGGCGCGCAACGGTGCCGGCTTCGACATCGCCCTGGGCGCCGGAGTCCACTGAGGACTCCTTCCGGGAGCGGCCACGATCGACCGCCGGCGGTCGGCGTGGCTCAACTCGGGTTGGCCGCCGAGTGGAGTTGGTGGCGCAGCCAGCGATGGGCGGGGTCCTTGTCGTGCTTGAGGTGCCAGGCCTGGGAGATCCGGACCGGCGGCAGGGGGATCGGGACGGTGAAGACGTGGGCGTTGCCGGTGGTGGTCAGCTGGTGGGCGTAGCGCTCGGGTAGCAGGCCGACGAGGTTGGTGGTCAGCACGATGTCCGCGGCGCTGGTGTAGGTCGGCACGACCACGGCGACGCGGCGGCGCAGGCAGTGGTCGTCCAGGGCCGTGTCGAGGGCGCCGTGGGGGATGCCGCGGCGGGACACCGCCACGTGCGGGAACGAGACCAGGCGGTCGAGGGTCATCTCCCCGTCCGCCAAGGGGTGGTTCGCGGCGAGCACCCCGACCATGTGCTCCTCGTAGAGCGGGGCGGTGCGGATTTCGGGGCTGTGGTGGTTGATCACGCCGATCTCCAGGTCGACGGAACCGTTGCGCAGCGGGGTGATGTCCTCTTCGCCCTCGGCGACGAAGCGCAGTCGGACGCCGGGGGCGAGTGGGTGGACGGCCTCGATCAGGGCGGAGGCCAAGGGGCCGATGAGGGCGTCGTTGACGCGCAGGGCGAAGGTGCGCTCCAGTGAGGCCACGTCCAGGTCGAGCCCGATCTCCAGCAGTGCTCGGGCTTCCTGGACCAGGTCGTGCAGGCGCGGTTGCATCGCCAGCGCGCGGGGTGTGGGGACGAGGCCTCGGCCCGCGCGGACCAGGATCGGGTCGCCGGTGGCCTTGCGGATGCGGTCGAGGGTGCGGCTGGTCGCCGGGACGCTCAGGTGGAGGCGCTCGGCGGCGGCGGTCACGCTGCCCTCGGTGAGGAGTACGTCCAGGGCGTGCAGCAGGTTCAGGTCCAGTTGCGCCATGCGCAAAGGTTACTTGAGAAGGTTGCAATAGACATCAAGTCAGGTTCGGGTAAGGGTTGTCCCGTGCCCCAGGGCGGGGCTGGGAGAGGAACAGGCGAACCAATGACCGGCTTCGATGCGACCGTCACCGCGTTCATCTTGGTCAAGACCACCCGTGAATGGCTCGACCTCACGGTCGCCGAGCGCGTCGCCGCGTTCGAGAACGACATCGCGCCGACCATCAGGGAGAAGGTCACCGACGTCCGTTCGCGCTTCTACGACACGGAGTTCTACTCCGCCCGCGTCACCGACGTCTGGGTCTGGGAAGCGCGCGACCACGAGGCGTTCCAGCTCGTGGTCGAGGCCCTGCGCGAGACGCCGTTCTGGGACCGCTACTTCGACGTCGTGGACGTCCTCGTCGGTGTCGAGAACGGCTACGCGAAGCACTACGGCACCGCCACCCCCACCACCATCAACGCCTAGTGCCGGAAGGACGGATCATGCGCGTTTTCGTTACCGGAGCGACGGGTTGGATCGGGTCGGCGACCGTCGACGAGCTGCTCGACGCGGGCCACGAGGTCACGGGCCTGGCCCGATCGGCTGATTCCGCCCTGTCGTTGGAGAAGAAGGGCGCGACGGTGCTCCTCGGGGACCTCGACGACCTCGACTCGCTCCGCCGCGGGGCGTCGGAGGCCGATGCCGTCGTCCACCTGGCCAACAAGCACGACTGGGCGAACCCGGCGGAGTCGGACCGCGCCGAGCGGGCCGCGGTGGAGGCGATGGCCGAGGCGCTGGTCGGCACCGATCGGCCGTTCATGGTCGCGAACGGCCTCTCGGGGCTGTGGGACGGGCGACCGGTGCTGGAGACGGACCCCTCGCCCGCCGTCGGGCCGGACTCCGATCGCGGCGGCAGTGAGAACCTCGCCCTCGACTACGCGGGTCGGGGCGTGCGGAGCATGATCATCCGGTTCGCGCCGTCGATCCACGGCGCCGGGGACTGGGGCTTCGTCACCTTCCTGGTCGCCGC
>DATMCA010001212.1:0-3351 GCA_035559015.1 Umezawaea sp.
CGCAGACCCAGCCTCTCGCCGTACGTGATGATCGGCTACCAGGCCGCCATCAAGATCATGCTCGGCTCCGCCCTCGCGGTGGTGGGCGTGCTGGGGCTCGGCGCGGGGGTGACGACGGGGCTGATCGGCATCGCGTCGCAGGCCGCCCTGCTGCTGTGGGCGGTCATCCTCGGGTACTCGCAGCAACTCGCCACGCGGCTGCTGGACAGCTACGCGGACAAGGTCATGGACCAGGCGAGACCGCTGCCCGCTACCGAGGCACCTCGGTAGTCGCGCGCAGGGTGTCGATGACGTCGTGGTCCCACCGGTGGTTGCGGATCAGCCGGTAGCGCTCGCCCGCCACCCACATGTAGGCCTCCGTCTCCGGTCGGGCGCCGACCAGGTCGGCCTGCCGCAGCAGTTCGACGACCGGCTGGTACTCCTCGGAGTACCAGCGCCGCGCGACGGTCGCGCGGTCCAGGAACACGCCCTCGTCCTGCATGAGCCGGAAACCCCACGCCTCGACGTGCTCGCCGAGCTTGGCGTAGTCCCAGGGGTCGGCCAGCACGACCGAGGCGCGAGCTTCGCCGGTGAGGGGGACGCGCTCCAGGAACAGCCGCCGGTAGTCCTTGACGATGAGGTCGCCGCGGTGGCGGATGCCGTGCGCGTCGATCCGCGTCACGACCTCCGTGACGTTGGCGTCGATCAGCTCCAGGCCCATGGCGTGGGCGACGGACACCCGGTGGTGGCCGTCGACGACGAAGTGGAGGTCGCCGACGCGGTACACGTCGATGGGCGGCACGGACTCGCCCCGCCGCGCCGCGAGAGCCAGGCGCTGCCAGCGTTCCCGCACGCGCGCGGACGTCGGGCGGAAGCGGCGGTCGAAGTCGCGGGTGCGGTCGACGCTGCCGACGATCGAGTCCAGCCGGATCGTGTGCAGCCCGATCCGCCGCTCGGTGACCCAGCCGAGGGCCTCCACGACCTCGTCGAACGGCAGCATGATGTTCACGTCGTCCGGTTCGCGGCGCAGCCAGGTCGAGAGCCGCGACAGCACCTGCTGCCGCCGCATCCTGGTGAAGTCGTTCTCCGCGTCGGCTACCGGGAACCCGGTGTCACGGCGCATCGCGGGCCTCCGAGGTCGAAGGGATGTCCAGCACCTTGTAGCCCACGACGTTGACCACGCGCGTGTCGCCGAGGTGGCGGTCCGGTTTCCGCTCGCCGTGGGGGTGGATGTGCCCGTGCAGCATGAGCGGCGGCCGGAGCCTGCGCACGGCGGCGTGCAGGCACTCGAACCCGCGGTGCGGGGCGTCCGGCTCGTCGCCGCAGTCGCGCGGCGGGGAGTGGGTGAGCAGCACGTCGACGCCGCGGCCGTCGCGCAGCTTCCGCCAGCCGGCCTGGCGGATCACCCGGCGCGACCTCCTGGCCTGCTGCCGCTCGGTCCACTGGTTGGGGCCCTCGTTGTACCGGATCGACCCGCCGAGCCCGGCGATCCGCAGGCCCGCGACGTCCACGACGCGCTGGTCGGCGTTCATCCCGCCGTCCGGGCCCGGCCAGCGGGACGGGATCCCGGCCCTGGTCCAGAGGCCGCGGACGTTCGCGTAACCGGTCAGATCGGTGTCGTGGTTGCCGGGCACGAACACGCACGGCTTGTCCAGGGCGG
Organism: Umezawaea sp.; assembly: GCA_035559015.1. Lineage (GTDB taxonomy): Bacteria > Actinomycetota > Actinomycetes > Mycobacteriales > Pseudonocardiaceae > Umezawaea. The sequence continues at coordinate 1,640 of DATMCA010001212.1, forward strand.
ACGAGAGGTACTCCAGGTAGTCGAACGGCAGGTCGCCCGCGGCGACGATGAGGTCGACGTCGTGCTTGCGGACCTGGTCGGTCCAGAGCTGTTCGACCACTTCATCGGCCACGGCGAGAACCTTCGGCATTCCACCGAGGGTAGTTCGGATTCGGCGGAACTGACCTGTCGTGCGCCGCGTCGGATCCGCTAGCTTGCAAGCTGGACATCTATGCCGGGGGAGACGGACGTGGTGCAAAGCGGTGGACTGTTCCAGGGCCTGTTCACCTTCGTGACGCAGGCGGCGCGGGAGTTCTCCGAGTCGCGGGCGCAGGGCCGTGAGGACGACAGGTACGTGGTCGGCGGGACGCACTGGGACGGGTTCAGCCACAAGAGCCTGTTCAAGATGGTGTGGGAGAACGCCGACCCGGTCAACGTCGAACGGCTGGCCGACACGTGGAGCCGCCAGGGCGAGAGCATCGCCAACCGCTCCGACGAGCTCCAGCGCTCCCTCGACAAGCTCATGCAGTTCTGGGGCGGCAGCGCGGCGGACCAGGCGGCCGCGACCGTCAAGAGCAACGTGAGCTGGCTGTCCGACCTCGGCGAGACCGCGGCGAAGATGTCGATCCCGATCGACAGCGCCGCGGGCGCGCTGCGTTCGGCGCAGCAGCAGATGCCCGCCCCTCCCGGCGGTTTCAGCTGGTCGTCGCTCGGTGGCGGCGCGGCGGCGGGCTTCGCGATCGGCGGCCCGGTCGGCGCGGGCATCGGCGCCATGATCGGCGGCATCGGCTCGGTGTTCGGCGGGGCCAGCAAGAAGAAGAAGCTCAAGCGGCGGGCCGTGCAGACGATGCAGCGGTTCGAGAACGCGGCGATGGAGGTCGACGGCACCACGCCGGCGTTCATGGGCCCGGCGGACGGCACCGGTGGCGGTGGCGGCGGGCTCCCACCCGGTGGCGGCGGCGGTGGCGTGGGCACGCTCCCCGGTGACCGGCCGCAGCTGCCCGGCAGCGGCGGGGTGCCCGGTGGCGACACCGGCACGTCCGGCGACCGCGGTTCCACCATCCCCAGCTTCGCCGGCGGTGGGCACGACCCGCGCTGGGCGGCGTTGACCGGTGGTCCGAACGCGCTCGGTGCCGACGCCCTCGGGCGCGGCGGTGGCGCGGGCGGTGTCGGTGGCGCGGGCAAGTTCGGCATGGGCGGCCCCTTCGGCGGGCCCGGCGGCCTGCTGGGCGCGTTGCCGCCCGGTCGTGGCGGCGGCGGGGTCGGAGCGGGCGCGCGGGACATGCTGCGCGGCGGCAACCGGTTCGGTGCGGGCGGTCGGTTCGGCGCCGGGGGCGCGGGCATGGCCGGCGGTCCGATGGCGGGCCGCGGCCAGGGCGACGAGGACGTCGAGTACGACCGGCGCTTCCCGTTGGAGGAAGACCTGTTCAGCAGCGACGAGAAAGCCGCACCGCCGGTCATCGGCCTGTAGACCCGTAGAGGAGCAACGATCGTGTACACCCAGGAATCGAGTTCCGGGGGCGGCTGGCAGGTCGAACCGGAGCAGGTCAAGGCGTTCGCCCTCGCCGTCGCTGAGGTGCGCGCCCACTTCGACGCGATGCGCCACGACGCCGAGGAGCTCATGCACCCGGCCAACAACCCGCACATGGGCACCAGCCCGGTCGGCAGCGCCCTGTCGGACAAGTTCACCGACCGGCTCGCCGGGGCGAACGGCCTGCTCGACCAGCTCGGCG
>DATMCA010001213.1:0-6484 GCA_035559015.1 Umezawaea sp.
CGGAGAAGGCCTTGATGCAGTCGTAGGCGCCTTTCTCGCCCACGGTCATGCTCAGCAGCCAGAACGAATCGCGCAGGCCCTGCGAGACGGTGCTGCCGTTGCGGTTGGCGCCGTAGAACGGCCCGCTGAGGTCCTGGTAGAACTGGGACCGGTCGGCGGCCATGCTGGCCCGTAGGCCGTCGAAAACCTCCAGGGGCTGGCCCTCGGGGTTGGCACTTGTCTTGAGCATCAGCGGCGGGATCGCGCTGAGCAGCACCGCCTTGGCCACCCGGGAGGTGCCGTGGCGGCCGATGTAGCGGGCGACCTCCCCGCCACCGGTGGAGTGGCCAACCAGGACCGCGTCGTGCAGGTCGAGGGCTTCGATGACCGCAGCCAGGTCATCGGCGTAGGTGTCCAGGTTGTTGCCGTCCCAGGGCTGGCCGGACCGGCCGCCGCCACGGCGGTCGTGCGCGATGGCGCGGTAGCCGTTGGAGGCTAGCAGGAACAGCTGATCATCCCAGGCGTCGGCGGTCAGGGGCCAGCCGTGGCTGAAGACGACCGGCCGACCGGCCCCCCAGTCCTTGTAAAAGATCTCCGTGCCGTCGGTGGCGGTGACAATGCCCATCGTTCTCTCCTTCTTCCTGATTGCCCGGAACCAGGCCGTTCCCGGCAGGTCCGCGCCCGTGCCGGGCGCGGACGTCTCTTGATGCCGAGGCAGGGACAGGGCGAGGTCGCCTGATGTGCTCACCTGCGACTCGGCGACTGCCCGGTGGCCGCTGCCTGGATCCGCTGGGCGGATAGCGCCTTGACGACTAGTTGGACGGCGACGGCCAGCAGCAGCGCCGCGAACAAGATTCCCGACAGGGCGGGAGGGATCACCAGCGCGGCGTACACGGCTGGTACCGAGGTGGCGGCCGCCGCGGTACCGGCGACCAGTCCGGCGCGGACATCGACCAGGCCGCCACGCCAACTGGTCACGGTCCCTGCCACGCTGGCCGGGATGCTGACCAGTAGCGCCGTGCCCTTCGCGATCAGGTCGCTGACGGCGAAGCCGGCGATCAAGAGCGGCACGGCGATGATCCCGCCGCCGATGCCGAACAGGCCGGAGGCGATCCCGACCACCAAGCCGAGGCCGACATAGCCGAGCGCTACGCCTGCCGTCAGGTGGACCGGGTGGCCGCGCTCGGGTGCGACGGCCAGCAGGCGGACCGCGTTCGCGACGATGAAGGCGATGAATATCCACCGCAGCCAGGCCAGTGGCAGGCGCCGCAGCAGTTGGCTGCCGGCGATCGCCCCGGCGATCACGCCCGGCGCCAGTAGTGCGGCGCCCGCGATGCTGACGTAGCCGTGAGCCAGGTAGGTGGCCGAACCGACGACGGCGGCGGGGATGACGGCCACCAGCGAGGTCGCCGCGGCCTGCCGCTGGCCGAGATGGGCGCGCCACATCAGCAGGGGAACCATCAAGATGCCGCCGCCGATCGCAAACAGCCCTGACAGCACACCCCCGACTGCCCCGATCGCGGCCAGGGTGGCCCAATACCCGCGGCCGTGCCCCGGCGGTCCACTGGGCAATCGCGCGGAAGCGGCCGGTGCCGCAGTCGCCTCATCACCCCGCCCCGGGGCGGCAGAGTCGCCCGGACCATTCCATGCTCCGCTCATCGACTGCTCCTCATCAGGCTGGCTGCTTCCCGGCCAGGATGTCCGCCGCCCGGTCGGGAACGAGGGCGTTCAGGATCGGCAGTGATCGGCTGAGCCGATCACTGCCTCGGGCCCGGTAAGGTCTCATCCTTCCGTCGCTACCGAGATGTGCGGCGTGGATGTAGTCCGTCGTCATGGCTTGGTGAACATGGCCAGTGGCTTTCCCGGTTCGACGATGTAGGTGGAAAGCATGCGGCCCGTTGTTGGGCCGAGGTCCGTGGCGTTGTGCGGCGTCTCGGGCGGGATGAGGAAGCCATCGCCGGCGTGCAGGGTGAGCGTGGGCTGGGCCTGGATCTCCATGCGCACGGTGCCGGCCACGATGAAGCCGACCTCTTCACCGGGATGCTGGTGCCAGCCGGACCGCACGCCGGCCGGGATCTCGGTGAGCACCTGGACGATCTCGCGGTCAGGGATCGAGGACGCGGCGCGCTGCAGTTCGGTCCGCTTGAGTGTCCCGGCGAGGTCATCGCGGGAGTCGGGGCCGGTCATGGTGCCGGCGCGGTGTCGCGCAGGAAGGCGAGCAGCTCGCGGTTGACTTCTTCGGCATGGGTGATGCCCATGACGTGCGGGCCACCGTCGATCTCGGCGTACCGCGCCGCGGGCAGTGCGGCGTGCAGGCGACGGCCCTGACCGTTGATCGGCAGGATCCGGTCGGCGGTGCCGTGCAGGATCAGCGTCGGGATGTCGATCTTGGTGATGTCGTCGCTGAAGTCCGCCAGCCAGCCGGGCGGGCACGCCCAGGTAGCCCATGGTGAGGCATCGGAACCGGCGTTCCAGATGGCGCGAACGGTCTGTTCGCTCACCCGTTTGCCGAGGTAGTCGTCGAGGTTGAGCAGGTTCTCGACCAGCCCGGTCAGCCAGGCGAACCGGTCGTCCAGGATGGCCTGCTGTACGCCGGCCACCCCGGCCTGGTCGACGCCCTCGGGGTTTTCGTCGGACTTGGCAAACGACGGCGCCAGGGTCTCGATGAAGACGCAGCTCTTCAGCCGTTCCGTGCCGTGGGTGCCGATGTAGCGGGCCAGCTCGCCGGTCCCCAGCGAGAAGCCGACCAGCGTCACCTCGCGTAGGTCGAGCTCGGTCAGCAGTTGGTGAAGATCATCGGCTAGGGCGTCGAAGTCATAGCCCTCGGTTGGCCAGCTCGACCGGCCGAACCCGCGGCGGTCGTAGGCAATTACGCGGTGCCCCACTTCCAGGAGGGAGTGAACTTGCGGTTCCCAGGACCGGCTGTCCAGCGGCCAGCCGGCCAGCAAGACGACCGGGTCGCCGCTTCCGTGGTCCTCGTAGTACAGCTCGATCGGGGTGGAATTTTCCTGGCCGACGGTCATGGTGCCCATGGCGCCCTCCTGGGCAGCTCGCTGTCACGGGCAGCCTGTCAGCGGGGCGCGGCCACGCCCAAGACCCCCTGGCCCGACAGCAGGGTCGTGCTCACCCGCGAGCGGGTTACGGCTAGCCCTACCGTGCTGGTCGGGCTAGCCGTGACCTGGCCAGCCCGCCGAGATTTCCGGCTAGCCCTACCCTGCCGAGCCAACCGGGCTGGAAAGATGTTGCCATGCCCCGGTCGGTTCTCGTCGTCGACGATGATTCGTCCTTTCGTGAGCTTGCGATCGGGCTCCTGCGCTCGTGGGGCCATGATGTCGTCGGGGAAGCCGGCAGCGTCGCGGAGGCAGTGGAGCGGGTTACCGAGCTCCGTCCCGATACCGTGCTGATCGACATCGGGCTACCGGACGGCGACGGTTTCCAGTTGATCGCGCGCATGCGGCTGATGTCGTGGCGGCCCCGTGTGCTGCTGATTTCATCCGATTCCAGCGCGGCCACCGATTCCGAGGCCCGGCAGGCGGGCGCTGTCGGCTTCGTCCCGAAGACCGACATGGCCGGATCGCAGTTCCGTCGGATGCTCGATGGGTGAGATGGACCGCGCCGTGCGCGTGGTCGTCGGCGAGGACGACGTCCTGATGCGTGAGGGAATCGTGCGCCTGGTGGCGGAGGCCGGGCTTGAGGTCCTGGCTCAGGCCGGGGACGCCGAAGACCTGCTCCGCAAGGTGCTGGCCTACAGTCCGGACGTCGTCATCGTGGATGTCCAGATGCCCCCACACCGAGGTGATGACGGGCTGGTCGCGGCCATGGAACTGCGACGCCGCCAGCCCGCGCTCGGGGTTCTGGTCCTCTCGCAGTTCAACGAGGAGTCCTATGCCCTGGACCTCATCGGGGACCGGCCCGAAGGGGTGGGCTACCTGCTCAAGGAGCGGGTCGGGGATGTCGAGACATTCGTCAGCGCGATCCGGCGGGTCGCGTCCGGGGGGACCGCCCTGGACGCCGCGGTCGTGCGCCGCATGCTGGGCCGCGATCGCCGGGACGACCCGTTGCGTCAGCTCACGGTCCGCGAGCGGGCCGTGCTCGCCGTGATGGCCGAGGGCAAGTCGAATGCGGGCGTCGCCGCGACGCTTGCTATCAGCGAGGCGGCCGTGGAAAAGCACGTGACCGCCATCTTCCGCAAGCTCGACATCGGCGCCGAAAGCACCGAACATCGCCGGGTCCTCGCCGTATTGGCCTACGTGCGGAACGCCGGGCCACGCTTGTAGGCCCGCGCCGCTGTCTCGTTCGCGAAGCGATCATCATGGCGCACAGCTAATGGGGCATTCCCGGCGTGGACGGGAGCGGTTCGCCCACCGGCACCGTAGCCTCCACCGTTGTCCCCATTCCCGCTGGGCTGGTGATGCGAAGCGCGCCGCCGCGTGCCTCGACCCGGTCGAAGAGCCCGGTCAGACCAGAGCCCGTTCCGGCCTGAGCTCCGCCGACTCCGTCGTCACCCACCTCGATGCGCACCGCGCCGTCGCTGAGGCTGGCGCGAACCCAGGTGCGGCTGGCGCGGGCGTGCTTGACGACGTTGGTCAGCGCCTCGGCTATAACAAAATAGGCGGTGGTCTCGATCTCCGCGGGCAGCCGGGGCATGTCGACAATGGCGTCGACCGGCAGCGGCAGGTCAGCCAGTAACGACTCCACGCCGCCGCGCAAGCCCTTGCGGGTCAGCCCCGCCGGGAGAATCCCGCTGACGAGCTCACGCAGTTCGTCAGTAGCGCGCTGAGCGTGCTTGAGTGCTTCCTCGACACGGTCGGTGCCGGCCTGGACATCGTGATCGGCGAGTGACTGCCGGGCCAGTTTCAAGGTGATGACCGTCTGGACCAGACGCTGCTGCGCACCGTCATGAACGTCACGCTGCAGCCGCCGCCGCGTCTCGTCGGCCGTCGACAGGACCCGGGCGCGCGAGGCGATCAGCTGCGCGCGGCTCGCCGCGTTGCTCACCGCGGTGCCGGCCAGGTTGGCGAACTGCTGAAGACGATCCTCGACCCCGCGCACCAGCGGCCCGTCGGCCGAGGTGGCGGTGAGCATTCCCCACACGCGGCTCTCCAGCGCGATCGGTGCGGCGACCGCGGCGGTCAGGCCGAACTCCCGAGCAAGGGCGGCGTCGGGTTCGAGGCCGTAGTCGTCCACGCGCTCCGGTCGCCCCGTCCGCCGGACGCGGTCGGGCAGCGTGCCGGACGCGTAGGCGATGCGCGTCCCGGGCGGCGCAGGACCGCCGCTGCGGCTTACCACCACCAGTGCCGTGTCCTCCTCGAAGCGGACGAGTGTCATCGGCTGGCCGTCGAGAAGCTGCTGAGCCTCGGCGGCCACCGCCGCGAAGATCGTGTCGGGCGGTCCGCCGCGGGCGACCTGTTCGGCGACGCGCAGCAGCGCAGCCTGCTCGTCAGCTAGCGCCTGGACGTCGGCACGTGCCTGGGAACTGGCGATCGCCGTGCCGGCCAGCTCGGCGAAACGCGAAAGCTGTTCTTCGATCCGGGGCGGCAAAGCCCCCCTCCCGGCTGCCACCAGGGCGCCCCACAGCCGGTCCTCGGCCAGGACCGGCGCCGCAGCGCTCGACGAGTACCCCTGGCTCGCGGCTAGCCGCGGCCACGCGCCCGACATGGCCGTCAGCTGGTCGGTGCGGGCCGGCCGCCGGGTCCGCCAGACGCGCTGGGTGGCGCCGTCACCGTCGCCCGAGGCACGCATCCCCACTGTCACGCCGTCCGGCGGATCGTGGATCGCCACCACCTCGGTCGCTCCGTCAGGCTCAAAGCGCAACAACGTGGTGAAGGCGACGCCGACCAGGCGCGAAGCTTCGGTGACCACCGCCTCGAGCACCTCATCCGGCGGGGCGTCGTGCACCGCGAGCTCGGCCACCCGCCGCAGCGCGGCCTGCTCGGCGGCGAGCTGCTCAAGCTCCTCGCGGCTCTGCTCGTTGGCGATCGCGATGGCCAGCAGTTCGGTGAATGCTGCCAGCTGGTCCTCTGTCCCGGGCGGGAGTTCCTGGTCGTTCGCCGAACCGACGGCGGTAAGACCCCACACGGTTCCATCGACGATGACCGGCGCACCGACTGACGATCGCCAGCCCCAGCCGCGGATCATCTCGGCCAGCGAACCCGATGAGCCCGTGTAACTCCTGATCCGGCTCGGACGCTTACCGTCCCAGATCAGCCGGGCCAGGGTGCCAGAGCCGAACGGGTGCCGGACCCCGATGCCCTGGTAGCCGTCGGACTCGTTCCAGCGCCCTATCATGGTCACCGTCTCGTCGTCGTGCAACCGCACCAGGGCCGCGTCGGTCGCGGAGATCAGCAGGCCCACCTCGGTCACCAGTGCCTCGAAGACCTCAGCCCGAGCGGCCCCCCGCGCCACCAGTGTCGCCACTCGCCGCAAGGCCGCATGCTCGGCAGCCGAACGCCGAAGATCGCCGGGATCCTTCGTGGAGGGTTCCATGGGCTCATCCGGGGGTGCC
>DATMCA010001214.1:0-2160 GCA_035559015.1 Umezawaea sp.
CGCAGACCATGTCGTTGCCGCAGCGGTACTCCGGGGATCCGAGGATCTTCGCGGGCAGCGCGTCGAGCACCGGCTGGTCCGCGCTGATCTCGCCGTACGCCGGCAGCCCGAAGAACGCGTAGGTGATCCCCGCTACCGGGATGCCCGCGATCCGGCAGACCTCGTCGATCCCCTTGCGCAGCAGCGGTTCCACGATCGCCAGGCCTTCGCCCAGGTAGTACACGCTCTCGGTCCTGGCCTCCGCGGCGATCCGACCATCCGCGTCCACCAGGCAGAACGCCGTCTTGGTGCCTCCGCCGTCAACTCCGAGGAACATCCGAGCCCACCTCCTTCTCGTCGAACTCGTGGACGACCACGCCCCGCACCACGCGGTTGACCTCGCCGCCGGGGAACGGGTTGTCCGGCTCCAGGCCAAGTGCGAGCGAGCAGGCGAGCGCCGTGGACTGCGCGGCGATCACCGCGACCAACGACCACACCGCCGAGGACCAGCCGGGCGCGCACGGCACGGTCCACACCCGCGCGCCGCCGCAGTCGTCGACCTCCCTCGGCCCCACCACGACCACCCGGTCCCGGCCGAGTTCCAGCACGAGTTCGCGGGCGATGTCCTCGTCGTAGGACCGGGTGTACGGATCGGTGGACAGGAAGACGACGGCCACGGTCCGGTCGTGCAGCACCGATTTGGGGCCGTGCCGGAACGCCAGCGACGACTCGGCGATCCCGACCACCTCGCCGCGGGTCAGCTCCAGGCACTTGAGGGCCGCCTCGCGCGCCAGCCCCAGCAGGGGACCGGAACCGAGGTAGACCAGCCGGGTCGGCCCGGCGTCGGCGATGGCGAACGCCCGGCGGTCCGCGTCGTCGAGCACGGACGACCCGGCCCGCGCCAGTTCCTCCACGTCGACGTCGATCCCGAAGGCCAGCAGCGCCGCCAGTGCCATGCCGGTGAACGAGGACGTCATGGCGAACCCTCGGTCGTTCACCTCGTCCGGCAGCGTGACCACGACGGCGTCCTCGTCGGTCGACCACCGCCGCGCCAGGTCGCCCGACGGGTCGCAGGTGATCACCAGGTGCCACAGCCGCGGGGTCAGGCGCCGCAGGAGGTCGGCCGCCGCGACGGACTCCGGGCTGTTGCCGCTGCGCGCGAACGACACCAGCAGCACCGGGCGGTCGTCCACCACCGCACCGCGCGGATCGGCGACGACGTCCGTGGTGGGGATGGTCTCGACGGGCCTGCCGAGGTGGTGCGCGAGGTCGCGGGCCACCACCTCGCCGACGAACGCCGAGGTCCCCGCGCCGGTCAGCACGATCCGGGTCCGCGGGTCGGCGAGCGCGGCGCCCAGCAGTCGGTCGACGTCCGCGCGGGCCCGCGCCACCGCGTCCGCCACCTGCGGCCAGGTGGCGGGTTGCTGCCGGATCTCCCGCGCCGTCCAGCCGCCACCGAGACGCTGTTCGCCCACGGCCATGCTCGTCCGCCCTTCGTTTTTCCGGCATGCGTTCGAAGCGGCACCAGGCCGTTTTCCTCGAATGTGGTGGTCCTCCGGCGGACCCGTGTTATCGCCATTTCACCGGGTTCGGCATTCCTACTTCCGGCGGTGCGCGAGTCGCAAGGTTCGGCGTCCAAGTGAACATCCGGGATGCGCGTTTGCCGCGGTTTCCCCTGGCCATGCCCCACCACGGCCCCGTGTTCAGCTTGGTCGGGCGGGTCCGCGGAAAGCTGCCGTAGGCTTGCGCGCCATGGTCGACTCGACGGGTTCCGGCGTTTCCGAACGCCGCTCGCGGAAAAGGCGCACGCCGCGTTCCGAACGTTTGCCCGAGATCCTCCAGGCGCTGGCGGAAACCGGATCCCTGAACGTCGGCGACCTGTCCTCGCGCTTCGGCGTCTCGGCCGCCACGCTGCGGCGGGACCTCGCCCTGCTGGAGGAGCAGCGGCTGCTGACCAGGACGCACGGCGGCGCGCTGCCCCAGGGGCTGGCCAACGAGTTGCCGGTGCGCTACCGGGAGAACCGCTCGCGCGACGCCAAGCGCGCCATCGCCCGCGAAGCCGTCCGCAGGATCCCGGTCGGACCGCACGTGATCGCGCTGACCGGCGGCTCCACCACCAGTGAGATCGCGAAGGAGCTACCCGGCCGCCCCGACCTGACGGTGGTCACGAACGCGCTGAAC
>DATMCA010001215.1:0-2535 GCA_035559015.1 Umezawaea sp.
CTCGGCCTCGACGACCCTGGAGTACACCAGCGCCGACTTCGCGATCAGCCAGTTCGCGGCACGGCTGGGCGACACCGCGTCGGCGGAGAACTTCCTGCGCCGCGCGCAGAACTGGCGCAACCTCTTCGAGTCCGGCCAGAAGTACGTCAAGCCGCGCAACACGGACCTGAGCTGGCCCGCGTTCGACCCGATCCAGGAGAACGAGTACGTCGAGGGCAACGCGGCCCAGTACACGTGGATGGTGCCCTACAACCACCGGGGCCTGTTCGACGCGATGGGCGGCAATGCGGCCGTCGTGCCGCGCCTGGACACGTTCTTCACCGAGCTGAACGCCGGTCCCAAGAAGCCCTACGCCTACCTGGGCAACGAACCGACGCTGAACACCCCGTGGGCCTACACCTACGCGGGCGCCCCGGCGAAGACGCAGGACGTGGTGCGCCGCGCCCTGACGTCGATCTTCACGCCGGTCCCGGAAGGCCTGGTGGGCAACGACGACCTCGGTGAGATGTCGTCGTGGGCGGTGTGGGCGGCGCTCGGCATGTACCCGCAGGCGCCGGGGCGGTCCGAGCTGGTGCTGGCGAGCCCGCAGTTCCCGCAGACCACCATCAGCAGGGGCAACGGCAAGACCATCACGATCACCGCGGCCGGTGCCTCGGACTCGGCGAAGTACGTGCAGTCCTTGCGCGTCAACGGAACCGCGACCACCAAGCCGTGGCTGACGTCGGCGTTCGTCGCGAGCGGCGGCACGCTCGACTACACGCTGGGCACGGCGGCGTCCTCGTGGGGTTCGGCCGCGGCCGACGCCCCGCCGTCCTACGACGTGGGCCCGAACCCCGCGCGGACCGGTGCGATCAGCGGCCTGTCGGCGAAGTGCGCGGACGCCGACCCCGCCGTCACCGGCAACGGGGCGGTCGTGCGCCTGTGGGACTGCAACACCAGTGCCGCCCAGCAGTGGACCCTCGCGTCGGACGGCAGCGTCCGCGCGGCGGGCCGGTGCCTGGACGTGAGCGGCAGCAGCAGGTCCAACAACGCCAAGGTCCAGCTCTGGGAGTGCAACGGCACCGGCGCCCAGCAGTGGTGGCCGAAGGCGAACGGCTCGCTGGTCAACCCGCCGTCGGGGAGGTGCCTGGACGTCCCGAACAGCAACCCGGCCAACGGGGTCCAGCTCCAGATCTACGACTGCAACACCAGCGCCGCCCAGCAGTGGAGGGTTCCGTAGGAACGGTGCCCCCGGCCACCCGGCCGGGGGCACCCCCTCACCGGAGCACGGGCCGCCGGACCCGGACCAGCCGAACGGCCGTCAACCCCAGGCCCACCACCGCGGCGAGCACGTAGGCGTTGCCCGCCAACGACTCCGGCGGTGTCCAGAGCAGTTCCCGGCCCTCGTCGCGCGGCACCAGCGCGAACACCCAACCGGCGCACAGCCCCGGGAGCACCGCCGCGGCGACGACCTGGCGCCGGGCGAGCAGCACCGCGCACAGCGGCGCCACCCAGACCCAGTGGTGCGTCCACGAGATCGGGCTGACGAGCAGCCCGCAGAACGCCGTCACCAGGACCGCGCCCACCAGGTCGCCGCGCCGGTGCAGTTCGCGCGCCAGGTACGCCGCCACGCCCAGGCACGCCAGGGCGAGCAGCACCAGCACCACGGGGGAACCACCCGCGACGCGCTGGACCACGCCGCTCAGCGACTGGTTCCCCCACCACGCGTTGCCGCCCGCCTTGTTGGCCGACAGCACCGTGGACGTCCAGTACCGCACGGTGTCACCGGGCAGCAGCACGAACCCGCCCACGCCCAGGCCCGCGAACGTCGCCACCGCGCGCGCCGCGTCCCGGCGGCGGCCGGTCACCAGCAGGTGCGCCACGAACACCAGGGGCGTCAGCTTCACCGCCGCCGCGACGCCGATCAGCACGCCGGAGAACCGGGATCCCCGCAACGCCAGCACGTCCACCAGCACCAGGGCCATCAGCAGCAGGTTGACCTGTCCCAGCCCGATCGTCCGCCAGACGGGTTCCAGGCACAGCAGGAGCGGCACCACCCACCCCGCGCCGCCGACGACCCGCACGGACGTCCGCAGCGCCGCCACCGACGCGACCGCGAGCACACCCCAGGCGAGCTGCACGGGCAGCAGGGCCAGCGGCAGGAACACCACGGCGGCGATCGGCGGGTAGGCGAAGGGCAACTCGGGCGACCAGTCGGGTGTGGCGGCCGGCGGGCCGTACAGCGACTCCCCGTCCAGCAGGGCCAGCGCGCCCGACCGGTAGACGCCGCTGTCGACCCCGAGCGGCCATCCCAGGATCCACCACGTCACCGCCACGACGGCGAACACCGCGGGCAGGAGGGCCGGGACACGGGGTGGCAGGACGGATTTGATCACCCGTCCGACGCTAGGAGCGGCGGCCTCGGGAGGCGTCCCACCATGGTGGTGTCCTGACGTGCCCCGCCGGTACCGGTCGCGCGGGACCCGTACCCCGGTACTACTCGGCGGGCACCACCAGACCGCACTCGTAGGCCAGCACCACCGCCTGCGCACGGTC
>DATMCA010001216.1:0-3027 GCA_035559015.1 Umezawaea sp.
GCCTGCCGACAGCGCGAGGGCGGCGGAGACCAGGTGCGGCTGAGGTTCGGTCCAGGCTTCGTCGTGGGGCATGCCGGCGAGCGCGTCGGCCGGAGACGGGCCACCCGTCGGCTCGATGATCTCGCTGATCGCCAGCCCGTCGATGACGATGTCGGCGGCGAGCTGCCAGTCGCTGGCGTGGGCGGCGTGGCGCACCGCGTCGGTGCGCCTGCCGTTCCGCTGATGCCAGCGGGCAGCCTGCCGGTGCAATGAGGCGATCCGGGCGGGAGACTCGCGCCCCAGTTTCCGACGCAGCATCTGCGCCAACAGCGTGTGGTAGCGGTACCACCCGCCCCCGACCGGCTCGACAAACGCGTTGGCGTGCGCCAGCGCGCGAAGGATGCGGCCGGCCTCTTCATCACCGGCCAGTTCGGTGGCCGCTTCGGCGTTGACCTGCTCCAGGACGCACGTGCTCAGCAGAAGCTCGCGGACCTCGGGCGGTTGGGCGTTGAGCACCTCCTCCACGAGGAAGCCTGTCAGGGCGCTGTCCTCGGCGAGCAGGTCGTCGTCGACGAAGTGGTCGGGGTCGGGATGAGCGCCCATGGAGATCGCGGCGAGCCGCAGGCCAGCCGCCCAGCCCCCGGTGTGCCGGGTGAGGCCTTCCAGCGAGTGCGCTGAGAGCGTGCATCCGTGCCGGGCCAGCAGCAGGCCTGCCTCGGCGACGCTGAAAGCAAGATCGTTGGCCCGGATCTCGGCCAGCTGGCCGGCCAGTCGATAGCGGTGTAACGGCAGCGGCGGATCCGGCCGCGATGAGAGCACTAGGCGCAGGCTGGGCCCCACGTTCCGGGCGAGGAACTCGAGCCCGTTCAGCACCCGTGGCTCGGTGATCACGTGGAAGTCATCGAGGACCAGGGTCACCGGCGGGTTCTGGGCAGCAAGTGCCGATGCCAGCCGCAGCAGGAACAGATTCTCCGCCGCCCGCGCCCCTGCGGCGGGCAGCGCCCGGGGAACGGCAACGCCCGACCTGCGCAGTGCGGCGACGACGTAGGACAGAAAAACCGCCGGCCGGTTGTGGTATTCGTCCAGGCTGACCCAGGCGACAGGCCCTGGCTCTGTCGCCGCCCACAATGTCAGGGCCATCGTTTTGCCCGCGCCGACCGGGCCGGTGACAACGGTCAACGGGCAGCACCGCACACCCTCGGCGATCAGTGTGGTGATCCGCGGCCGCTGCACCGCCCAGTCCGGTACACCCGGTGGGGTGAGCCTGGCTGCGATCGGGTTGCCGCCGCGAACCGCCGCCCGCCTGGTCCGGCTCCCCGATCGTGGGGCAGCATAGGTCGCCATCTGGACCCCCGATTCCGCTGCTGGAAGGCGACCGTGGTCGCCCGGCGGCAGAGATCACAACGTGGGATTGTCGGCCGGTGCAGCAAGTCCCGCCGACGGCGGGGCGTGTTGCTCGCAGCACCAGCAAATACCACCCGACCGGGTGACGCCTCATACGATCCGTGGGAAATCCGCACCGCCCGCCGGACTTATCAGTAATCGTCCGGTTCCTCCAGCGCGGACGTGATGTCATACCCGAGCCCGGCGGCCACATCAGGGGCGGCGGAGGCGACCCGGCTGAGCCCGGCGACCGGAGCAATCGCCAAGAGCACCTCGGCGATCTCGACGTCGGTCGCACCCGCCGCCAGGGCCTGGGCAGCGCTCCATGCGTGGCAGATCGTCGACGACCCGATGGCCACCGACGCCCCCAGCCGCAGCAACGCCACCGTCCGGGCATCCAGGGCGGTGGTCCCGGCCGGGCCCAGCCCGAGGCCGGCCCCGTCTTCGACGAACCCCTCATCGATGATCGCCAGTTTGCGCAGGATGTCCTGGTATCTGGTCATCGGCCTACCCAGCTCCCATTCGCACCGGGTCACCATTCCACCCGCTGTCGCAGCGGTTCATGACCTCTGGGGATGAAAGAATGCGCCGGTCACCCCTCCAGGAGCCCCAGTTCACGGGCCCGGGTGACCGCCCCACCGCGAGACGAGACCCCGAGCTTGCGGTAGATCGAGACGGCGTGTGTCTTAACGGTGTTGGGCGAGACAAACAGTTCGGCGCCCAGGTCGGCGAACGACAGATGAGTCGACAGCAACGGCAGCAGGCGCAGCTCGGCGGCGGTCAGGGACGACGCCCCGCACCGGTCGCCGCTACTCTGCTTGCCCAGCTGGGCCCGCAGCGCCTGAGCCTCGCCGACCAGGGTGCCCAGACGGGGCCGCCGCTTGAGCAGCTCCTCGATTTCCCGCAGCAGTGTGCTGGCCCCGGCCGTGTCGCCGAGCGCCAGGTGCACGCGGGTGAGCTCGATCCGGGCCTGAACGGCGACGGTCGGTTCCGCGTAGGTCAGGAACTGTCGTAGCCGCTGGGCTTTGACGAGTTCCCGGCGCGCCGCTGCGACGTCTCCGCGGTGCTGGGCGACGCGGGCTTGCACGGCACTGACCAGAGCGGTGGCGTCGGAGTCCTCGACCCAGGCCCGGCGCAGCACGATGCCCGCCTGGCTGGCCAGGGCCTGCGCCTGGGTCCAGTGACCACGCGTCATCGCCACCAGCGACCGCTGACACAGCGCGTGCACGACGGCATCGGCCGCGCCCGCGTCCCCCGTGCTGATCGCGTCCTCAAGGTAAGCGTCACCGCCATCCAGGTCACCGCTGAGCACCCGCGCGAAACCTTGCTCAGCCGCCGCCGCCGGCACCGCGATGTTCTCCGCCGCGAACCTGCGCGCGGCCTCGTCGGCGTCGGCGCGCATCCGCTCCACCCCACCGCGACACAACACGGCCCGCAGCAGCGCAGCCCACGCCTCGGCGGGCGGGTCATCCGCCCGAGCCACCGCGCCGTATTGCCAGCGATCGACCGCGTCCGCCCACCGCTCCGCCTCGACCGGCCGCCCGATCGCCGCGGCGACCAACGCGGCCCACACAACGGCCATTGGATCTCGGTCGATTCCGCCCCGCTCATCCAGCCACCGACACCACCGCCAGAGGGTGTTGACCCGGCCCTGTCGGTAGGTCA
>DATMCA010001217.1:0-14728 GCA_035559015.1 Umezawaea sp.
GCTGCGGGCCAGGCCGCCGGTGCGCAGGCCCCGGCCGGCCGACGAGACCCAGCGGATCAAGCCCGTTTCCAACCCCGAACCCGTCGCCTGGCCGCGCACCGAGCTGGAGGTGAGCGCGCGGCCTGCCCAGCGCGACTGACGCCGTGCGCGGATTCCCCACCCGACAGGGCAAGGGAGCCGGCCGGGGCCTGTTCGACTCCTTCTCCCGCCAGGAGAAGGGCGACGCCCGAGGTCTGCTGACCTTCTTCGCCGTGCTGCTCTTCCTCCTGCCCGCCCAGTTGATCATCGGACCGCTGGGCGCCAGCGGCACCCCCGCCGGCGTCGTCGGCATGGGCCTGGTGGTGTTCTGGCTCATCACCAGGCTGCTGCCGAGGTCGGGCGTCAAGACGAACCTCCAGCCGGCCCGCGTGGCCGTGGGCCTGCTCGTGCTGTCGGTGATGCTGTCCTACGTCTTCGGCACGCTCAGCCCGCTGCCGCCCGACCAGCTCTCGGGCGCGGAC
This sequence comes from Umezawaea sp., assembly GCA_035559015.1. Classification (GTDB taxonomy): domain Bacteria; phylum Actinomycetota; class Actinomycetes; order Mycobacteriales; family Pseudonocardiaceae; genus Umezawaea. Next base: position 501 of record DATMCA010001217.1, read on the forward strand.
CGGGCGCTGCTCACCACGATGTCGTGGATGGGCATCGCCTTCGTCGCGGCGGACATGCTCAAGACCCGCAAGAGCGTGGAGCTGCTGCTGCGCACCGTGGTCGTGCTCACCGGCGTGATCGCGTTCATCGGCCTGCTCCAGTTCGCCACCGGCTTCAACGTCGCCGAGCTGTACGGCCACATCCCCGGACTGAAGATCAACTACGACATCGGCAACGTGTCCGACCGGTCGAACTTCCGCCGCGTCTCGGCCACCGCGTCGCACGCCATCGAGTTCGGCGTGGTGCTCGCGGTGGTCTTCCCGGTCGCGCTGCACCTGGCGTTCTACGTCAAGGAACGCCGCTGGCTGTGGTGGGGGCTGGTCGTCCTCATCGGACTCGCGAGCCCGATGTCGGTGTCCCGCTCGGCGACGCTCGGCATGTTCGTCGCCTTCATCGTGCTGTTCGCCGGCTGGTCCGGTGTCCGGCGGGGGATCGCGCTGCTCGTGGCCCCGGTGTTCATCGTGGCGCTGCGGCTGCTGATCCCAGGGCTCGTCGGCACCATCACCGGACTGTTCACCGGCTGGTCGGACGACCCGAGCATCCAGGGCCGCACGGACGACTACGTCGTCGTCGGCCAGTTCATCGACCAGTCGCCGTGGTTCGGCCGCGGCCTGGGCACGTTCCTGCCCAAGGACTTCATCACCCTGGACAACCAGTTCCTCGGGAGCATCGTGGAAACCGGGTTCTTCGGCCTGACCGCGCTCATCCTGCTGTTCATCATCGGGTTCGTCACCGCCCGCGGCGTCCGCGTGCGCGCCCACGACGAGGAGAACCGCCACCTCGGCCAGGCGCTCGCCGCGTCGATCGCGGTCGCCGGGCTCTCGTTCGTCACCTTCGACGGGCTCGGCTTCCCGATGATCAGCGGCGTGCTCTTCCTGTTCATCGGCATCATCGGCGCGCTGTGGCGGCTGGCCCGGCGCGGAGAACTGGTCGACGGCCCGGTTCTCGTGGACGTGAAAGCGGGGATCGGGACATGAGGCTGGGGTTCGCCTGCAGCTGGGACGCGCGACCGGAGCTCACCTGGTCGCACACGCCGTGGAACCTGCGCGAGGCGTTGCGGAGCCGGGTCGACGTGGTCGACCTCGGCGTCGAGCACCCGCCGTTGCTGCGCAACGCCTTCAAGGCCGCCCACGCCCGCCGGGTGGACGGCCGCTGGGTGTCGATGTGGCGGCACGCGAGGTCGACCCGCCGCTACGACGAGTGGACGCTGCGCCGCTCGCTGCGCGCCAACCCGTGCGACGCCGTGCTCCAGATCCAGGACCTGACGATCTTCGACCGCCCGTACCTGATGCTCCAGGACCTCAGCTACGACGTCCTGCTGGACCTGGTCGACCGCCCCGGCGGCCTGAGCCACTTCCCGTCCCTGACCCGCGCCGACGTCGAGCGCTCCGCCGAGCGCCAGCGCGAGGTCTACGCCTCCGCCGCCGGGGTGCTGGCGATGAGCTCCTGGTTCGCCGACCACCTCGTGGGGGTCACCGGCCTGCCGCGCGCCAAGGTGCACGTGGTGAACCCCGGCATCAGCGCGGACGGTGACACCGCGGCCGTCGCCGCGGCCCACCGCCGCCGCCTGGACGGCCCGCGCCTGCGCCTGCTGATGGTGGGCAAGGACTTCCCGACCAAGGGAGGCGACCAGGTGGTCGCCGCGCTGGAGATCCTGCGCCGCGAGGTCGACCCCGCCATCACGCTCACCGTCGTGGGCCCGGACGTGTGGCCGATGAGCGGCCCGGTCCCCGAGGGCGTGGACTTCCTCGGGAGGCTGCCGGTGGCCGAGATCGCCGCCCTCTACGACTCGCACGACCTGTTCGTCCTCCCGTCGCGCTTCGAGGGCTTCGGCATCGCCTTCGTCGAGGCGCTCTCCCGCGGCCTGCCGTGCGTCGGCCGGGACGCCTTCGCCATGCCCGAGATCATCACCGCGGGCCGCGACGGCGACCTCGTCTCCACCGACGACCCGGCCGAACTGGCCAAGGTCGTCGCCCAGTTGCTGGTCGACGACTCGGTGTACGCCAACGCCTTCGCCGGTGTCGCGGCCGTCGCCGCGCACTACTCCTGGGGTCGCGCCGCCACCCAGGTGGCCACCATCGCCCAGGAGGTCGCCCGGTGATCGGCTCGCTGACGTCGAAGATCGCCGGAAAGCTCTCCCCGCGGGCGAAACGCCGGGTGCGAAGGGCCACCGACGGCCTCCTGAGCCCCATCGGCTCCCTGCGCGGCGTGCACACGACCGACCGCGTGGTGGCCCTGACCTACGACGACGGCCCGGACCCGGACGGCACCCCCGCGGTGCTGGACGCGCTGGCGAACCTGAGGATCCACGCCACCTTCTTCGTCCTGGTGGAGCGCGCCGAGGCACATCCCGACCTGCTGCGCAGGATCCTGGCCGAGGGCCACGAGATCGCCCTGCACGGCATCGACCACTCCAGGCTGACCGAGCAGGCCGACGTGCACCGCCTGCTGGCCGACGGCAAGCGCCGCCTGGAAGCGGTGGCGGGCACGACGGTCCGGCTGTTCCGCCCGGCCTACGGCTCCCAGTCGCTGGCGACCTTCACCGCGACCCGGCGCGCGGGCCTGGACCCCGTCGTGTGGGGCCCCACCGTGGAGGACTGGGTCGACGGCCCGGCGGGCGGGGTGGCGGCCCGCGCCCTGCCCGCCCTGCACGAGGGCGCCGTGATCCTGCTGCACGACGGCTTCGAGGTCCCCGAGGGCGACACCACGCCGCGCCCCACGTTCGACCGGGGTGACGTGACCCGCGCGCTCGTGGCGGCGCTGCGGGCCGACGGCTACCAGCCCATGTCGGTGGGCGGGCTCCTGGCCCACGGCCGTCCGTGGCGCACGGCGTGGTTCCGCCCCTGAACCACGCCCGGTCCTCAGTGGACCATCCCGGGTCCTGATCGGACGGTGCTACCGCGCGGGCACCGGCGACGACGCGGCGGTGGCCACCAGCACCGGCTCGGACTTCCCGTCGGCGGCCACGCGGTACACGCCCGGCACGCCGGTCTGCTGCGAGGGCACGCCGTACGCGAGCGTCCCGTCGTCCAGCCAGGCCGCCTGGTCGTCGATCCCGGCGGTTCCCGGCAGCACGGTCTCCACCCCGGTCGCGAGGTCCGACACGGCCAGCTCCCACCGCCCGACCCACTTGGTGGCCTTCTTGTACGCCAACCGCTTCCCGTCCGGCGACAGCGACGGGCACTCGGGCCCCTGGCGCACCGTGGCGGCCGACCGGTCGGCGGTCGACCCCTTGATCAGCCACCGCCGCCCCCCGGTCCCCACGGTGGCGTAGAACGTCGTGTCGTCGGCCTCGAAGGTCATGCCCCAGTAGTTCACGTCCAACGCGGTGTGGGGCGTCCCGTCCACGGTCAGCGCGAACGCCTCCAGCGACTCCACCACCGTGCCGTCGCGCAGGTCGAAGTACCCGGTCCTGGTCGAGAACCCGCCCGCGGAGGAGTACGAGTCGCCGGTCACGAACACCGTCCACGACACGACCTCGCCCGACGCGGAGACCCGCGCCCGGCTGGGCACGCCCGGCAGCGGGATCGACTTGACCTCGGTGCCCCGCGCGTCGAAGACGGCGGCTTCGAAGCTGGGCCCCAGACCCGCCACGCGAAGGCACACCGTGGTGCCGCCCGCGGTGTAGATCCGCTGGCAGCGCAACCCGGTCGGGGTCCGGGTGCCGTCGGTGGCCGAGGGGTCCACGGCGGCGACCGCGTCACCGCCGTCGCGCTGGTCCACGAGGGTGATGGTCGAGCCACCCGCCGGGGCCGCGGCGGCGACCGTGCCGGACGAGCTGCCCGCGTGCCACAGGTAGATGCCCGTGGCGAGCACGACCACGACGATCAGCGCCAGCCCGAGCGCGGTGCGGTAGCGGGTCACGACGCCGATCCCTCCTTGCGGGTCACCACGAGCACGACGAGCAGCGCGGCGGCGAGCAGGCAGACGGCCGTGACGACCGCCGTGCCGAGCGTGGCGTACTGGAGCAGGAAGCCGAAGGCGATCGACGACACCAGCCGCGCCAGCGCCTGCCCGGTCTGCACGACCGCGAGGCCCGAGCCGCGCAGCGATTCCGGGATCATGGCGCCGGTCCACGCCGACAGGACGCCGTCCGTCGCCGCGTAGAACAGCCCGTGCATGAGCAGCGCCGCGACGGCGACGGGGAACCCGCCCGCGGGGGCGAGCAGGAGCAGGTACACGCCGAGCAGCAGCACGTGGCCGCCGAAGAACACCGGCCAGCGCCCGATCCGGTCCGACAGGCGGCCCAGCGGAGCGGCGAAGAGCAGGAACGTCAGCGCGGTGCCTAGCGGCAGCAGCGGCAGCCAGCCCAGGGGGACCTCGGTGGTGCGCTGCACCAGGACGAACACGAACGCGTCGGACACCGTGGCGAGGCCCAGCAGGGCGGCGATGATCCCGGCCCGGCGGAACGGCACGTCCTTCAGCAGCGCCAGACCCGCCTTGATGCTCGGCCGCGGTCCGGTGGAGGCGGCGGCCTGCGGGCGCTCCGGCACGAAGAAGCCGAGCACGATCAGGCCCAGCACGGCGAAGCCGAAGCTCACGACGAAGAACGGGGTCGGCGCGGAGCCGAGGTTCGTGAGGATGAGGAACGTCACGATCGGGCCGATCATCGCGCCCACGGTGTCCATGCTGCGGTGCACGCCGAACGCGGTGCCGAGTTGCTCCGGGGGCACGCTCAACGAGATCAGCGCGTCGCGCGGAGCCGTCCGCAGGCCCTTGCCCGCGCGGTCCGCGGCGATCACGCCGCCGATGCCGAACGCCGACGCGCCGACCGCGGGGAACACCAGCTTCGTGGCCGCCGAAAGGCCGTACCCGATGCCCGCCACCAGCTTCGGCCTGCGCATCCGGTCGGCCACGTGCCCGCCCACCAACCGGAGGACGGCGGTCGCGCCCGTGTACAGACCGTCGAGCAGTCCGAACTGGACGTAGCCGATGTTGAGGCTGAACAACAGGTAAACGGGGAGGAAAGCCGTGATCATCTCCGCCGAGACGTCCGTCAGCAGGCTGACCACGCCGAGGGCCACGACCGTTTTGGGCACTGCGCCCAGACGCGTGCGCGTGCCTGCCCGCGCAGAAGCGATGTACACCCCGAACCACCTTCCGCCTGACCCGGATATCGGCACGGGGTGCACTCAGCGTTACACCGGCTGGAGGAACGGCGGGTAGCCAAGAGCGCCCTGGCAGTGATGTTCGGCGAAAGCGGTAACCCTTTGGCCTCGCGGAGCGACTACGAAGCGTCAGCTCACTCAGGAAGAGGGTTCAGTGGGACGCGCGCCGCATGTGCTGATCATCGTGCAGAACCTCCCCGTTCCGCTCGACCGCAGGGTCTGGTTGGAGTGCCGGGCACTGGTCAACGCGGGATACGAGGTGTCGGTCATCTGCCCCAAGGGGCCCGGTGACCCGGCCTACGCCGTGCTGGACTCGGTGCACCTGTACAAGTACCGGCCGCCCCCGCAGGCCGACGGCGTCGTCGGGTACGCGTGGGAGTTCCTCTACTGCTGGCTGCGCACCGCGTGGCTGAGCCTGAAGGTGTGGCGGCGCAGCCGGTTCCACGTCGTGCAGGCCTGCAACCCGCCGGACACCTACTGGGCGCTGGCGCTGCTGTGGCGGGTCATGGGGGTCAAGTTCCTCTTCGACCACCACGACCTGAACCCCGAGGTGTTCCTGTCCCGCTTCGGCGAGCCGAAGGGCGTCGCGGGCCGCGCGCAGCTCGCGATCCTGAAGTGGTTGGAGCGCCGGACGTTCCGCACCGCCGACCGGGTGACGTCGACCAACACCTCGTACCAGAGGATCGCCTGGGAACGGGGCCGCGTGCCGCGCGAGCACACCGCCGTCGTGCGGTCGGGCCCGGACACGTCGGTCATGCGGCCGACGGCGGGCGACCCGGCCCTGCTGCGCGGCGGGAAGCACCTCGTCGCGTACCTCGGCATCATGGGCCCGCAGGACGGCGTGGACGGCGTCCTGGAGGTGGCCAAGCGGATCGTGCTCGACCGCGGCCGCACCGACGTCCGCTTCGCGCTCCTCGGGTTCGGCGACTGCCTGGAGGACCTGAAGGAGCAGAGCACCGCGTGGGGCCTGGACGATTACGTGGAGTTCACCGGTCGTGTCGGACCGGAGCAGATCTCCCGCTACCTCTCCACCGCGTCGGCCGGCGTCTCGCCCGATCCGCTGAACCCGTTGAACGACGTGTCGACGATGAACAAGACCATGGAGTACATGGCCTACGCCGTTCCGGTGGTGGCCTACCGGCTGACCGAGACCGTGGTGTCGGCGGCCGACTGCGCGGTGTACGTGGAGCCCGGTGACGTCGACGGGTTCGCCTGGGCCCTGCTGGACCTGCTGGACGACCCGGAGCGGCGGGGCGAGCTCGGCGCGGCCGGACGGCGGCGCTGCGAGAAGGTGCTGGACTGGCGGCCCCAGGCGGAGAACTACATCGGTGTCTTCGACGAGCTGCTGGGCTTCCCGTCCAAGGGGCCGTTCCCGGACGGGCCCGCGGTCCTGGACGCATCGGCGACGGACAAGTGGGGCAACGCGCTGGTCGACGTGACCGACGACGCGGTGCTCCGGTCGTTCGCCGCCGATCGTGGTCGCTCCACCGAGGACAGCCCGGTGCGGGAGAACGGCTAACACCAACGGTTCGGCGCGCGATGTCCGGAATAGGTCGGGATCAGCGCCAGGAGGCTCCACATGCCAGTTCTCGATCGTTCCCTTGCCACGACGGTGTTAGCCGTCGCCGCGGTGGTGTCGGCCCTCGCCGTCGCGCCCGCGGCGTCCGCGACCCCGACGGGCAGGGTTCTCGGATACGTCGCCAACAACGGCGGCGGTGTTTCGGTGATCGACACGGCTGACAACTCGATCACCCGGACGGTCGTCGACGGCGCGGGCAGTTCGCCGTACACGGCGGACGTCGCGTTCGACGGGACTCGGAGCTACGTCACGAACCTGAGCGACAACACGCTCTCGGTCATCGACGCGCCGACGAACTCGGTCGACACGAGGATCCCGGTGGGCTCCAAGCCCGCGGGTGTCGTCGTCGCGCCCGACGGCGGCCACGTCTACGTCACGAACTACGGCGACGGCACGCTGTCCGTTGTGGACGTCGCCACGCTCGCCGTCACCAAGACGATCGCCGTCGGTCCGAGCCCGGACGGCGTCGCGATCTCCCCGGACGGCAAGACGGTCTACGTCGCCAACGACGTCACCGGGCCGACGACGCTGACGGTCGTCGACGCCACGACGAACGCGGTGGTCGCGTCGGTGTACACCGGCAGCAGACCCAGTTCGCTCGCCGTGTCGCCGGACGGCGGCCGCCTGCTGGTCGTCAACAAGAACTCCGAGGACGTCGCGGTCGTCGACACGGTCAGCAGGGCCGTGCTCCGGGTCGTCACGGTCAACCAGGTCCCGTACGGCGTCGACATCACCTCCGACGGCAAGCGCGCCTACGTGACGAACTCGGGCTCCGACACCGTTTCGGTGCTCAACCTGGAGAACGTGGGCAACCCCGACGTTCCCGTGGTCGACGGCCCGCCGATCGCGGTGGGCGACCGGCCGATCGGCCTCGCCCTCACGCCCGACGACAGCGGGGTCTACGTCACGAACTTCCTCGCCGGCACCGTGTCGGTGATCGACACGGCGACCCGGACGGTCACCGCGACGATCCCCGTCGGGGAGAAGCCGGTCGGCGTCGCGGTGCACTTCGTGCCCGCCGCGGTGACCGTGCTGACCGGCGGGTCGGCGAAGCTGGCGATCAGCCTGCCGAGCGTCCTCGCGGTGCGGAGCATCGACGCGCGGCTCACCGAGCGGCACACGGGAGCGCCGGTCGTTGGCGAGACCGTCGTCTTCCGCACCACCGAGGGACATCCGCTGTGCACCGCGACCACGGACGCTACGGGTACCGCCCGCTGCGACTCCGCCACGGGGCTCCTGATCACCGTGGGCGTCCTGCTCAAGGGGTACACGGCGAGCTTCCCCGGAACCACCGCGTACACGTCGTCGGTCGCCCACGGCGCGATCACGCTGCTGTAGACAAGCCGGCCGCGCGCCGACCGCCAGACACAGGACTAGGGGAGTGACTGCAGGTGTTCATCCGACGGATCGCAGTGATCGGGACCGGGTATGTCGGCCTGACGACGGGTGCCTGCCTGGCTTCCCTCGGTCACCGCGTCGTGTGCGCTGACGTGGACGTGGAGAAGGTCGAGCGGCTGACGCGCGGTGAGGTCGACATCCTGGAGCCGGGGCTCCCGGAGCTGGTGGCCGAGGGCATCGCGTCCGGGCGCCTGTCGTTCGTGGTCGGCGCGTCCACCGCGGTGGCGGCGCACGACGGCGGCGCGGAGGTCGTGTTCCTCTGCGTGCCCACGCCGATGGGCGTCGGCGGGCTGGCGGACCTGAAGGCCGTCGAGTCCGTTGTGGACGAGTGCCGCACGCTGTTCGCCGAGGGCTGCGTCATCGTCAACAAGTCCACGGTGCCGGTCGGCACCACGGTGCTCACGTCGGAGCTGTTGGGCCGGCCGGACATCTCGGTCGTCTCCAACCCCGAGTTCCTCCGCGAGGGCTCCGCGGTGAAGGACTTCCTGAACCCGGACCGGATCGTGGTCGGCTGCGACGACCAGGACGCGGCCGAGCGGGTGGCGGCGCTGTACTCGCGGCTCGGCGCGCCGACCGTGCTCACCGACGCGGCCAGCGCCGAGATGGTGAAGTACGCGGCCAACTGCTTCCTCGCGATGAAGCTGTCCTACGTCAACGCGGTCGCCGAGCTGTGCGAGCGCTTGGGCGCCAACATCTCCGACGTGACCGAGGGGATGGGCTACGACCGCCGCATCGGGCAGTCGTTCCTCTCGCCCGGTCCGGGCTGGGGCGGTTCGTGCCTGCCGAAGGACACGCACGCGATGCTCCAGGTCGCGGACGCGGCGGACTTCGAGTTCCGGCTGCTGCGCGCGACGATCGACACCAACGACCGGCAGCGCCAGCGGATGGTGGACAAGATCCGGCTCGCCGTGACCGGCAAGCGCAACGGATCCCTGTCGCACGTGCGGATCGGCGTGCTGGGCCTGACGTTCAAGGCGGGCACGGACGACCTGCGCGACTCGCCCGCGCTCGCGGTGGCCGCGCTGCTCAAGCAGGCGGGCGCCGAACTGGTCGGCTACGACCCGGCGATGGGCGTCGGCTCGTCGGCCGCGGTGGGCATGGACGTCGTGGACGACCCGTACCTGGCCGCGAAGGACGTGGAGGCGCTGGTCGTGCTCACCGAGTGGCCGGAGTTCCGGACGCTCGACTGGGCGAAGGTCGCCGGGCTGGTCCGCCAGCCCGTCGTCGTCGACACCCGCAACCTGCTCGACCCGGACGTGCTGAGCCGGGCGGGCCTGAAGTGGACCGGACTGGGCGGTCACCGCTAGGTCCCCGAGACTCGGGGAGTTCACGCCACTGCAGGGGTGGCGGGAACACCTCGAACCGGAGGGGTCCACACCGCTGCAGGGGCGGTGGGGGTCCCGCCGAACCCGGAGGGGGTTTTTGCCGCGGCAGGGGCGGCGAAAACCCCCTCCGTCCTGTGTCCGGGGTGTTCAGCGCGTGCGCGGGCGGGCCAGCAGGAGCAGCACGAGGCCGATCAGGGACATCGCCAACGACATCCCGTAGGCCGTGCGGTAGGTCAGCACCTGGGCGAGGGCGAGCAGCGGGCCGGCGAGCATGGACGCGACCGTGGCGGAGTTGGTGAACATCGTCGTGGCGTAGCCGGGGCGCTCGGGCGACAGGCTCTGGAAGTACGAGATGCCGATGCCCATCACCGCCGAGATGACGATGGCGTTGAGGACCTGCGCCGCCGCGATGTGCCACGTGGTCTCGACCAGCAGCATCGCGCCGAAGTACCCCAGTCCCACGACGGCGCCGGCGAGCACCAGCCTGCGCTGGTCCACCCGCGACGCCAGGACGCCGAGGCCGATCATCAGCGGGATCTCCAGCCCGGCGCACAGGCCCATGATCAGGCCGACGTCGGTGGTGGTGCCGCCCACCTGCTCGGTGACGAACAGCGGCAGCGTGACGACGCCGAGGGAGATCGCGCCCTGGAGCAGGACGAACGCGAGCACGGAGAGCGCGAACCGGGGCTGAGGACCGGGTGCGACCGGTTCGACGTCCTCCTCCACGGGCGGCGCCTCGGCGACCTCCGGCAGCCGGAGGGCGAGCAGCGCGACCACGCCGAACACGAACCCGGTCGCGGCGAACAGGCCGGTGAACCCGGTCTTCGCGACGAGCAGCGCGGCCAGCGGCGGGCCCGCGACCCAGGCCAGCGAGATCAGCGTGCGCAGGCCGGTGATGATCAGCGGGGCCCTGGTCGAGCCACCGCGCTCCAGCACCTGGCGGGCGTAGGCGAACATCTGCGGCAGCAGCGACGACGCCACCGCGACCAGCGTCGTCGACACCAGCAGCAGCACCCAGTAGTTCCGCAGCACGGCGAACAGGCCGTACCCGAGGGTGCCCGCCACCGCACCGACGATCAGCAGGGTGCGGCGGACCGCCCGCGCGTCCGACAGGCGGCCGAGCAGCGTGCTCGCCACCAGCGAAGCCAGCGGGGTGATCAGCAGGAACGTGCCCAGCGCGAGCGGGCCCGCGCCGACCTCCGCGCTGAGGAACAGGGACATGAACGGGAAGGCGAGCGCGGCGCCGAGCCCGACGGCCGCGCTGACGAGCGACAGGGGGACCAGCGACCGAACACGGAAGGGCGCGGGGATTTCAGTCGTGACAGCCACTCCGCCATCTTCGCAATGCGCGCCACGGGTGTGAAATCGATTTCGCCCTGGACGTGAGCCATCTCTCGTGCCTGGCCACTATTACTTCAGTGTTGACCGAAACAAGTGGTGACACCCGTGGTCACGTGCGTGAACACGTCTCGAACAGCGGCGGAAAATCGCAGGTCACCACGAACAGGTGGTCGATCCCTCTACTCTGGAAGTGCCGACGGCATGAGGGAGGAAGTACAGGTGCAGCCACTGCCCGTGGACGGGCCGCAGCGCATCGGGGACTACGTGCTGCTCAGAGGGTTGGGCAAGGGCGCGATGGGGTCGGTCTACCTCGGTCGCTCCCGCGGTGGGCGTCCGGTCGCGGTGAAGGTGGCCCGCGCCGAACTCGCCGAGAGCCCGGCCTTCCGCGAACGCTTCCGCCGCGAGGTGGACATGGCGCGCTCGGTCGGCGGCTTCTGGACCGCCGCCGTCGTGGACGCCGACCCGGACGCCGACCGCCCGTGGATGGCCACCGAGTACGTGGTCGGGCCGAACCTCCAGCAGGCCGTCGAGACGCACGGGCCGCTGCCCGAGCAGTCGGTGCGCAGGCTGGCGGCCGGACTGGCCGAGGCGCTGGTCGCGATCCACGGCGCCGGCCTGGTGCACCGCGACCTGAAGCCGTCGAACGTGCTGCTGGCCTCGAACGGTCCCCGCGTGATCGACTTCGGCATCGCCCGGGCGCTGGAGCACTCCGCGCTGACCGAGGCCGGTGTCGTGTTCGGCACGCCCGGCTTCCTCTCGCCCGAGCAGGTCATCGGGACCAGGATCGGCCCGCAGAGCGACGTGTTCGCGCTCGGCGCCGTGCTGGTCTACGCCGCGACCGGCCGCGGCCCGTTCGGCGACGGCTCGACGGCCTCGCTGGTGTACCGGGTGGTGCACCAGGAGCCGGACCTGACCCACGTGCCGCCCGCGCTCGTACCGCTGATCGTGCCGTGCCTCGTCCGCGATCCGGACCACCGCCCGACCCCGGCCCGGCTGCTGGCCACGATCGACGTGCCGCACCTGGACGACACGTGGCTGCCCGCGCCCGTGCGGACGCTCGTGCAGCAGCGGCACACCGAGCTGAGCGCCCTGCCCGCCGCGAACGGCAAGCCCCCGACGCGGATGATGGCCGAGGCCGCGCCCGTCGTGGCGGCCGCCGCGGCGAAGCAGATGCAGCGCGCGATGCAGGCCGTCGTGGAGAAGGCCAAGGCCATCGAGGCGAAGGCCGTGATGGCCAAGGCGATGGAGCCGAGGGCGATCGAGAAGGCCGACAAGGTCGAGAAGGCGCCGAAGAAGGCCCAGCCCGCGCCCGTGGCGCAGCCGAAGAAGCCCGTCGGCGTGCGGTTCAAGGAGTCGCGCGCGTCGGACATCGGGTGGGGGCTGGTGACCGGGTTCATCACCCTGGTAGCGCTCGCGTTCCAGGGGTCCGGCACCGCGGGGCAGGACGTCCGGTACGTGGCGCTGATCACCGCGCTGGTGTTCTCGCTGTGGTCGATCCGCTTGCTCGTCGGCGCGCTGCGCCCCCGGCTGGGCCTGGAGATCGGGCCGGACGGGCTCACGGTGTCGTGCGGCAGCCGGGAGCGGAAGCTGCCCTGGTACGCCATCTCCAGGAGCAAGATCATGTACCGCCGGGGCAAGCCGTGGCTGGTGGTGTGGCTCGTCGCCGCGGCGGGAGAACCGGAGGGCGTGGGGCAGGGGACGTTCAAGCCGTACAAGGGCGGCTACCGCGCGTACCCGGTGTCGCACGAGAAGGCCAAGGCGCGGCAGGGGCAGGACGTGGGCGAACTCCGTTCCGCGCTGGCCTGGTACGCCGCGTCGACGTTCGACCCGCGCTGATCCGCTCCTGATCCCGCCGTTGCCCGGTCCTGCCCGGTTCAGCGGCCGGTGAAGGTCGCCTTGCCGGGGCCGTCGGAGAGGAACGAGCGGACGGCGTTCGGCAGGTCCTCGGTCTCGAAGAGGCCGGCGGCGATCGTGGTGACGTGGGCGTTCGCCTCGGGCACACCACCGTGCTGGAAGTGCGCCAGGACCTCCTTGGTCGCCGCGTGCGCCCGCGTCGGGCCCGCCGCGAGGGTGGTCGCGAACTGGCGGGCGGTGTCGTCGAATCCGTCGTCGGCGAGGACGCGGTTGACCACGTTCCACCGCTCCAGCGTCGCCGCGTCGTAGCGCTCGCCGGTCATCACGAACTCCTTGGCGCGCCCCACTCCCGCGCGTGCCGCGAGGCGCTGGGTGCCGCCCATCGTCGGCGTCAGGCCGATGACCTTCTCGACCAGGCCGAACTTCGCGCGGGCCGCGGCCAGGATGATGTCGCACGCCACGGCGACCTCGAACGCCCAGGTCAACGTGAGGCCGTGGGCGGCGAACACGGTCGGGAACGGCAGGGCGGCGATCCGGTCCGGCAGGTCGAGCATCCGGTTGAACAGCACCTTGGCCTCGACGGGCCCGGTCTGCGCCGCGAACAGCGACACGTCGACGCCACCGCTCACGACCTTGCCCTCGGCGCGGATCAGCAGTGCGCGGGGGGCGTCCTCCTCGACCTCGGCGACCGCCTCGATGAGCCGGTCGTGCAGCGCGGCGGTGTAGAGGTTCAGCGGGGGAGCGTCGATGGTCAGGACGGCCAGACCTGCGGCATCGCGTTCGAGTTTCACCACCTCGCCACCTTCTCACGGCAATCGGGTCTTGACACTGTCGCAACAACGGTCACAATCGGAGGACAACGGGCATCAACCGGAGGGAACCGGGCATGTATGCGGCGGAACGGCACCAACTGCTTGCCCAGCGCTCGCGTCGCGACGGCCGCATCGACGTCGGCGACATGGCCGCGGAACTCGGCGTCGCCCCCGAGACGATCCGCCGCGACCTCGGGGTGCTGGAACGGCAGGGCATCGTCCGCCGCGTGTACGGCGGCGCGGTCACCGTGGAACGGCTCGACTTCGAACCCGGTGTGGCGCAACGGGACCAGACGAACGCCGCCGAGAAGGACCGGATAGCCCGCGCGGCGCTCGACGAGATCCCCGAACGCGGCACCGTGCTCATCGACGCGGGCACCACCACCGCCAGGCTCGCCACCCTGCTGCCGACCGACCGCGAACTCACGGTCGTCACCAACTCCGTGCCCGTGGCCGCGATCGTCGCGGGCCGCGCCAACACGACGCTGCACCTGCTCGGCGGCCGAGTGCGCGGAACCACCCTCGCGGCCGTCGAGTCGTGGACGCTGGGCGCGCTGGCAGGCCTGCTGGTCGACGTGGCGTTCCTGGGCGCCAACGGCTTCTCGCTGGGCCGGGGCTGCACCACCCCCGACATCGCCGAGGCGGCGGTCAAGACGGCCATGATCGCCGCCGCCCGCCGCCGCGTCGTGCTCGCCGATTCCAGCAAGCACAGCGCCGACCAACTGAGCCGCTTCGCGCGCTGGGTGGACATCGACCTGCTGATCACCGACA
>DATMCA010001218.1:0-3174 GCA_035559015.1 Umezawaea sp.
GCCCAGTGCTGGAGCGGAATATTCGGGCGCTGCAATTCCGCCGGCAGCGCGAGGAGCGGGAAGCGAGCGTGGAGGAGCGGATCGCGGATGCGATCACCCGCTTCACCGGCGTAACTGCTCAACCGGGGGCGAGAACGGTCCTGCCGGATAGGACAGCATGGATGGCGTGGTAGGCGTCGATCCCCCGCCGGGCAGCGGTGCCGACCACCGACTGGACCGCGGCGCATAGGTCCGGGCCCCAAGCCGAACGGAAGCCGCCGGTGACCTTGCGGTACACCACCATCGGCCGCAGATCACGCTCGCTGCCGTTGTTGTCCGGCGGCGCCTCCGGGTGCTCGAGGAAGGTGAACAGGCTGTCGCGCACCGCGAGGTAGCGCCGGCGCAGCCGCTGAGCGTGGCGATGACTTGGCTGCAGCGCCAAAACCCGGTCCAGCTCCCGTTCCAGGCGGAGGCGGTATTCCCGTCGGGTGCTGGCCTTGAGCGCATGGCGGCGACGGGCGAGCACGACGGCCCGGAGCAGGAGCGCCTTCAGCCGCGGGGCAAAGACGGTGTCACCCGCCTCGACCGCATAGCCCAGGTCGCGCAACTGGTGCGCCAGACAGACCTGCCAAAGGTCGGCATGGCCGCGCTGGGCGCTGTAGAGGTCGGACACCCAGATCGCCGGCCGGTGCCCGCCCAGCACCTCCCGCACCACCGCCCGGCCGCGGCTCGGCCGGATGACATGGATCACGACCTCATCGTTCCGGAACACCCAGTTCCAGCAGGCCCGGCCGTCGACCCGCACCGTGGTCTCGTCGGAACAGACCACCCGGGCACGCCGCAGGCGGGCGAGGATGGCGGCGGCCTCGTCCTCGAACCGCGGCTTGACGCGGCGGAACAGGGCATCCAAGGCGCCTTCGCTGATCGGCAGCACGAACAGGTGCAGGAAGAGACGGCTGAGCCGCCGGTAGCTGATGGCGTGGGTGAAGCGCAGGTAGAGCGCCAGCGCCAGGATCGAGACGCCGAACGGGGTGCCTTCCTCCATTCCCTCCGGCACTGGGGCCAAGGTGGTGCCGCCGCAGCAGGGGCAGCAGGCGCCATAGCGCTCGACCCGGGTGACCACGGGGCGCATCGGCGGCAGCTCGACCTTGTCGTAGCGGGCGTGCAGTCGCTGATCGGCCTCGGCCAGCATCGCCCGGCAATGGGCACAGGTCGACGCCTTGGCAATGATGAGCTGATCGGGTTCCTCGGCCAGGGCTCGGCCACCGCCCGCCCGGCCCAGGCTGCCCTGGCGTGGTCCGGGGCGCTTGGCCTTCTCCGGCCGGTTCGCCTTGTACCCCCTGGAGGGCGGCAGGCTGGAGTTGCCCGGTGTCTTCGGCGGCGCGTTCAGCCGCGCTTCCAGCTCCGCCACCCGCGCCGTCAAGGTCTGCACCTGCGTCCACAGCGCCCGGATCAGAGCGTCCTTCTCGACCTCGGTGAGCGTGCGGAGATCAGGCGGCACCGTCATCCGGCCCTGAAACCACCGCCACCGCAGCCCGTCAACGGGCTGATTCTCGACCTATCCCAAGGATCAGCTACCCGGGGGATGAGCAGTTACCCGCAAAAGACGGTTTGCTTTCAGCGCTTCTAATCTTACTGTGTCAGAAACTTACCCTATCTAAGGGGCATGAACAATCCGATCACGGCCAGTGAACAGCGCCTGCAGGAATACCTCTCCCGTCTGACGGCGGTGCTGGGCCATGCCGACCGCAAGGCGCGGCTTGTCGGCTATTGCACGGGCCTGCTGCTGCCCGGCGAGCGCAAGAGCGTCGAGCCGATGGCGGCGCGTCTCGAGCCAGCCCAGGTGCCCAGCCTGCACCAGGCACTGCACCACTTCGTCGCCACCGCGGGATGGCGCGATGAAGCCGTGCTCGCGGCCGTCCGTGAGCAGGTGCTGCCGGCCCTCACCCGGCATGACCCGATCACTGCCTGGATCATCGACGACACCAGCTTCCCCAAGAAGGGGACGCACTCGGTCGGCGTGGCGCGCCAATATTGTGGCCAATTGGGCAAGCAGGAGAACTGTCAGGTCGCCGTGTCGTTGTCGATCGCGAACGCTTGGGCCAGCCTGCCGATCGCGTTCGAGCTTTACCTGCCCGAGGACTGGTCCGGCGATCCGGCTCGCCGGACCAAGGCAGGGGTGCCGACGGAGCTCGGCTTCCGCACCAAGCCAGAGATTGCCCTGATGCAGATCCGTCGCGCGCTGGAGGACGGCGTGCCACCCGGCGTCATCCTGGGCGACGCGGGCTACGGCATCGACACCGGCTTCCGCACCGCCTTGAGCGAGCTGGCCCTGGTCTACGTCTTGGGGGTGCAGTCCAGCCTCGGCGTCTGGCCCCCGGGCTGTGGCCCGCTGCCGCCCAAGCCATGGTCGGGCAAGGGACGGCCACCCAAGCTGTGGCGCCGGGATGCCGAGCACCAGCCGGTCACTGCCAAGGATCTCGCCCTCACCCTGCCGCCGAGCGCCTGGCAGACGGTGAGCTGGCGGGAAGGCAGAAGCGGCGCGCTGGAGGGGCGCTTTGCTGCCGTGCGGGTGCGGCCGTCGCACCGCGACTACTGGCGTGCCGAGCCGCACGCCGAGGAATGGCTGCTGATCGAGTGGCCGGAAGGAAAGAAGGAGCCGAGCAAGTACTGGCTGTCGACCCTGCCGGCGGCGACCACCTTGGTCGACCTGGTCGGCACCGCCAAGCTGCGCTGGAGGATCGAACGGGACTACCAGGAGCTCAAGCAGGAATTGGGCCTCGACCACTTTGAGGGGCGGGGTTGGCGCGGCTTCCATCATCACGCCACCTTGTGCATCGCGGCTTATGGCTTCCTCGTTCGCGAGCGGAGCCTTTTTCCCCCTCAAGATCGTTTCCGTGGCCAAGCGCCTGCGTTACCCACCGGTTGGCGGCCGCGCGGGCATTCCGCTGCGACCGGAGCGTCATGAGCCGTTCTCAATCGCCTCGATGCGCCGCAGTCTCACGATCGCCTTGGCCCGCCGCCTGCCACGCTGTCCTTGCTGTCAGCAGCCCTCCAAAGCCGCGGCATCAATGCCATCAGCGCCTCTTATGACACAGTAAGATTAGCGGCGCTCGCTCAACGGTTCCACAAAGCTCCATTTCGTCATGCCGAGCCAGAGCTTCCGCATACCGCCGGGAAGAATGTGCCATGTAC
>DATMCA010001219.1:0-6268 GCA_035559015.1 Umezawaea sp.
CTTGTCAAGGCGGGAAATATGCCTTGACAAGCAAGATCAACGATGAGGCGCTTCGGATCGGTGTGGCAGAGGGGACTGCTCGGAACCCCTGTGAGAGCGCCGCATTGCTTACGAGCCAAAGGTGCCACGGTTGGCACGGGGCCAGGATTACTCGTCCCTCGTAGGCGCGGGGATGGGTGGGCCGCCTGGTGAGTGCGGGAACCAAACAAGGGTGAGTCCGCTAACCAGTTCGGGTAACCGGCGCCCAACTCGGCAAACGGCTACCAGCTGTGCAGTTCGGCCGCGAAGTATTCAAACAAGCTCGGCATCTCCGCCATTGAGGATACCTCGGGGGCAGAGCCATTATCAGCCCCTGGGACGCTTGAGCCAGGCTTTGCTCATTCGTGACAACATCAACCTCGTGGAGCGCTCCCTGGTGACCTGGTGCGACCGCACGATCGACCTCCTGCTGGTGGCGTCGTGCGGCTGTAGCGGGACGCGACGCGGACTCCGGTAGGTCCGTGTCGCGTCTTGACCGCTACCCGTTCACACCAGTAGCCCTCAGGAGCACACGTTGACTGCGACTTTCGTTCATGCCGACCTGCACCCAGCACTGGATGTCCGGCTGCTCCGCGACATCATCCACCCCGAGCGCGAGCTGTGGTCGCCGCGCGAACTCCGTGACCTGACCTCGTTCGTGGCCAGTGAGTTGACGACGCCGCTGCTGGGGATCCTCGACTACGACCCCGCTCGACGGTGGTGGGCCCGGCTCGGGTTGACCGAAGGGGTTGAGCTTTGGCTGCTGTCGTGGTTGCCGGGGCAGCACACGGAGCCCCACGACCACGGTGGGGCTGCCGGGTCGTTCACGGTGCTGACCGGTGAACTTGAGGAGAGCTACCGGTATCCGGCCGGGCCCGTTCGGCAGGCGCGGCGGGGTACCGGTGCGTCGATCGGGTTCGGGTCGGGGCGGGCGCACGAGGTGCGGAACGCGGGGACCGTGGGGGCGGCGAGCGTGCACGCGTACTCGCCGCCGCTGATCCCGACCCGCGAGTACGCGAGCCTGGCGGACATCCCCACCGAGATCCCACCGCTGCCCGCGCTCCGGCTCCCGCTGGAGCGACTTCGCGAGTTGGCCGACCTGGAGGGCCCGTGAGCGCCGTCGACACGTACCTGGCCGAAGCCCGTTCGCACCTGGAGCGGGTGACGCCGGAGGAGTTGAGCGCCCTCAAGGGCGGTGACACGTTGATCATCGATACGCGGCCGATCCACAACCGGCTGGCCGACGGCGAGATCCCGGACTCGATCCCGGTGGAGCGGATCGTCCTGGAGTGGCGGCTCGACCCGGAGGGCGACTTCCGGCTGCCGGGGTTCACGGCGGAGACGACCGTGGTCGTCCTGTGCAACGAGGGTTACTCGTCGAGCCTCGCCGCGCGCGACCTCCAGCGGATCGGGCTGCCGAAGGCGACCGACCTCATCGGTGGTTTTCGCGCGTGGGCCGCCGCGGGCTTGCCCGTTCGGGAGGGTGGGACGCCCGCGGTCACGTAGCGTTCCGGACCTGTGAAGCTGTTGAGGTCCGGGCCGCTGTTGACGGTCGCGGTGGTCGTCGTCGTGATCGCTACGGGGCACAGGGTCGTCGGGTTGCTCGGCGCGCTCGGTGGACTCCTGCTGGAGTTGGCCTCGTTCCAGGTGGGGACGCTGCTGGGCGTGCTGCTCTGGCGGTTGCGCGTCCGGTACGTGATCTTCGGCGTCGGTCGTGAGCTGCGCGCGTGGTCGACACCTCGGCTGCGGATCGCGGTCTGCGCGCTGCCGGTCGTGATCCGCGTCGGGGCGCGGGCGGTGCGCGGCCCGGTGCGCCTGCGGTTGTGGTTGACGGGGATGACGTCGGCGCTGGTGGCGGTCGGCGTGGTCGTCGGCGCGTGGCTGGTGGGGCCGTTCGGGGTCGCGCTGGGCGCGTCGGCGTGCCTGGCCCACGAGCTGTGGCCGCGCCGGAGTGCGGCGACGACGTCGCCGGGGTGGTTCGTGTTCTCGCTGCCGCGGGTGTCCGGGCGGGAAGCGGCCGAGATGGAAGCGACCCCATTGGTGAACGCGGTGGTGGACGCGGTGCACACCGGGGACCTCGCCGCCGCCGACACCGCGCTGGCCGTCGCGGTGGCCGCTCACCCGGACCTGGTGATGACCACCGGGGCGCAGGCGACCGTGCACGCGGCCGCCGGGCGGTACGTGGAGGCGTTGCAGGTCCTCGGCGCGGCCGTCGGGCGGGACGACCTGGAGGACCGGGACCGGGCGTTGTTGATGGCGTCGATGGCGGGCGCCACCGCGTCCGCCGCGGAGGAAGGCATGCTGCCCGCCTCGGTCGGGGTGCCCGCCGCGACACGGGCCGTGGACGTGGCCATCGGGTTCGGCCTGCCCCGGTACCGGCTGCTGGGGACGTTGGCCCAGCTGGCCCTGCTGCGGGGTGACGCGGCCGAGGCCGTGCGGATGGGGCGGGACAGCGCCGACGGGGCCGGGGACTCCCTCGGGCGGGCGGATTCCCTGGCGACGGTGGCTCGGGGGTTGATGGCGGGCGGCGACAACGCCGCCGCCCGCGCCGTGATGGTCGAGGCCTCGGAGTTGGCGGGGTGGCTGCCGCGAGTCGCCGGAACCGCCGCCCGGCTGAACGTTTCCTGACGGCACTGTCCTCCATCGCCGGTCCGCCCCCTTCGCGAAGCGGGTCGACGGAGGTGGCGCCCGCCTCGCGGTGGACGCCACCTCCGTCCCTCCCCCTGGGATCAGGCCGCGGCGGGCAGACCTGGCAGACCGGGTGCGGGGATGGGCAGGCCGGGAGCGGGCAGGCTCGGGAGGCTGGGCGCGGACGGCAGACCGCCGGGAGGAGCGGGCAGGTCGCACGCCGCCAGCGTGTCGGTCAGCGCCTTGAGGAGGGCGGTGACCTCGGCGAGCAGCTTCGCGATGTCGGGGATGCCCGCGCCGGGGACGACCTTGCTCAGCAGGCCGAAGACGATGCTGAACAGGTTCATGGCCGCGGACAGGCACTGCTCCGGGCCCTGGAAGTCCTTCGTCGGCATACCGGGCAGGGCGACGGGCGGTGTCGGCACGCTGACGGGTGGTGTCGGCAGGCATTTCGATGTCTGCATCTGTGTCAGGATCCCGACGGAGTCGCCTAGCGGAGCCGCGACCTTGGTCGGGTCGGGCGGGAGCGCTGCCAGCGGGGCGATCGCCTTCTTGACCGTGTCCGACAGCTTGGTGACGAGGTCTAGGCAGGCGGCGGGCGGGTCGGCCTGGGCTTGCAGACGGCTCGGGGCCGCGGCGGCGGGAATGACGCTTGCGGCGACCAGCACGGCGAGCAACGGAATAACGGTTACAATTTTCTTCACGTTTGCCTGCTCCCTCTTGAACCCGTTCCCAATCGACCGAATTACCCGGAGTCGTTGATCGAGAACTGATATCGGCTATTTCCCGAAGAGGAGCGTAGGCTCACCAATTGCCTTCTACCAGCGGAAATGTCGAATACACCCGACGAAGCAAAGGGTCATGCGAAAGAGTTAAGATCAATGAAGGCCGGCACACGTGACCTGAATCACAGCGCGTTACCGGATTAATCAATATGAACACATCGGGGTATCCGGTCGCCGTGGACAACGACAACCGGATACCCCGTGAGAGCGGACTCAGCCCGCGAGGACGACCTTGCCCAGCTCGGCGGGCGACGCGAGCAGGTCGTGCCGAGGCAGGATCCGCACGGTGTAGCCGAGGGTGCCGGCGTGCGGCAGGGGCACCTCGACCTCGTAGTTCCCGTTGCCCGCGTAGGTCATCGGGGCCGTGACGAGGTCGTGCAACTCGTCGCCGTCGCCGACCTTGCCGAGCACGACCTGGACGTCCGCCTCGGACGGCTCCAGACCGGCCAGCTCGACCCGCGCGCGCACGGTCACCGGGGCGCCGAGCACCGGCGTCGGGTGGCCGTCGATGTGCAGCTCCGAGTCGAGGACCTGCACGCGCGGCCACGCCTCGCGCAGCCGCTGCCGGTAGTCCGCCAGCTCCTTCGCGCCCCGGAACCCCTCGCCGACGACCGACTCGGCCGAGGCGGCGGCGGGCGCGTACAGCGTCTCCACGTACTCGCGCACCATCCGCGACGCCTGCACGGCCGGGCCGAGCGAGGCCAGCGTGTGCCGGACCATCGCGAGCCAGCGGGTCGGCGTGCCGTCCTCGCCGCGGTCGTAGAACAGCGGCGCGACCTGGTTGCCGAGCAGCTCGTACAGAGCGGTCGCCTCCAGGTCGTCGCGGCGGGTCGGGTCGTGCACGCCGTCGGCGGTCGGGATGGCCCAGCCGTTGCTGCCGTCGTACAGCTCGTCCCACCAGCCGTCGCGGATGGACAGGTTGAGGCCGCCGTTCAGCGCGGACTTCATGCCGGACGTGCCGCACGCCTCCAGCGGGCGCATCGGGTTGTTCAGCCAGACGTCGCAGCCCCAGTACAGGTAGCGGGCCATCGACATGTCGTAGTCCGGCAGGAACACGATCCGGTGCCGCACGCCCGCCTCGTCGGCGTAGCGGACGATCTGCTGGATCAGCGCCTTGCCGCCGTCGTCCGCCGGGTGTGACTTGCCCGCGACGACGAGCTGCACCGGGCGTTCCGGGTGCAGGAGCATCGCGCGCAGCCGCTCCGGGTCGCGCAGCATCAGCGTGAGCCGCTTGTAGGTCGGGACGCGGCGGGCGAAGCCGACCGTGAGGACGTCCGGGTCGAACACGGAGTCGGTCCAGCCCAGCTCCAGCGCCGACGCGCCGCGCTGCAACCACGACGCGCGGACGCGGCGGCGGACCTCGTCGACCAGGCGGCCGCGCAGTTCGGTGCGCAGCTCCCAGAGCCGGGTGTCGGTGACGGGCTCGAAGCCGCGCATCCCGATGCCGGACTCCTCGGTCTCGCCGAGCAACTTCGACATCTCGGTCGCCGCCCACGTCGGCCCGTGCACGCCGTTGGTGACCGAGCGGATCGGCACCTCGGTGGTGTCGAAGCCCGGCCACAGGCCGCGGAACATGTCGCGGCTGACCTCGCCGTGCAGCTTGGACACGCCGTTCGCGCGCTGCGCGAGCCGCAGGCCCATGTGCGCCATGTTGAACAGGCCGGGGTTGTCCTCGGCGCCCAGCGCGAGGACGCGCTGCGTGCTCACGCCCGGCAGCAGGGTCTCGGAGCCGAAGTAGTGCTGCACGAGGTCGACCGGGAAGCGGTCGATGCCCGCGGGCACGGGCGTGTGCGTGGTGAACACCGTGCCGGCGCGGACCGCGGCGAGCGCCTGGTCGAAGTCGAGGCCCTCGGTGGTGGTCAGCTCGCGGATGCGCTCCAGGCCGAGGAACCCCGCGTGGCCCTCGTTGG
Organism: Umezawaea sp.; assembly: GCA_035559015.1. Taxonomy (GTDB): domain Bacteria; phylum Actinomycetota; class Actinomycetes; order Mycobacteriales; family Pseudonocardiaceae; genus Umezawaea. The sequence goes on from DATMCA010001219.1 coordinate 5,342, forward strand.
TGTGGAACACCTCGGGCTTCGCGTGACCGGTCAGCTCGCAGTACGTGCGCACGGCGCGGACACCGCCGATGCCCGCCAGGATCTCCTGCCGGATCCGGTGGTCCTGGTCGCCGCCGTAGAGCCGGTCCGTGACGCCGCGCAGGTCCTCCTCGTTCTCCTCGACGTCCGAGTCGAGCAGGAGCAGCGGGATCCGCCCGACCTGCGCCTTCCAGATCTTGGCGCGCAGCACCCGGTCACCCGGCATGGCCACGTGCACCAGGATCGGCGCGCCGGACGGCTCGGTCAGCAGTTCGAGCGGGAGGGCGCGGGGGTCCAGCACCGGGTAGTGCTCGATCTGCCAGCCGTCGAGCGACAGGGACTGGCGGAAGTAGCCGGACCGGTAGAGCAGGCCCACCGCGATCAGCGGCACCCCGAGGTCCGACGCCGCCTTCAGGTGGTCACCCGCGAGCACGCCGAGGCCGCCCGAGTAGTTGGGCAGCGCCTCCGTGACGCCGAACTCCATCGAGAAGTAGGCGATGGCGTTCGGGAGCGGTGTCAACTCGTAGTTCCCGTGCTCCCGCCTCGCCTGCACCTCCTCCTGCCTCCGCTGGAACCACCTGGGGCCCTGCGTGTAGCGGTCGAGGTCGTCGGCCAGGGCTCGGGCGTGCGACAGGAACTGCTCGTCGCGGGCCAGGTGTTCGAGCCGGTCGGGCGACACGACGGACAGCAGCCGCAACGGATCGCCACCCACCTCGGACCAGACCCGGGGGTCGACCGACGCGAAGAGGTCCTGCGTCGGAGGGTGCCAGGTCCAGCGCAGGTTGGTGGCGAGCGTGCCCAGGGAGGACAACGGCTCCGGGAGGCTGGCTCGGACGGTGAACCGGCGAAGTGCTCGCATGGCGACGGACCTTATCTCCCGGCGGGCGGAACACGACAAGCTTCCTCGCC
>DATMCA010001220.1:0-2939 GCA_035559015.1 Umezawaea sp.
AGCTGTGTCGAACAACTCGTGCTACACCGTGGGCACTGGTACACCCCCGCTCCCCTACCCGCTGGCCGGGAGCGTGGCGACCAACGCCACTGCTATGCCAACGCCACACGACACAGCCGAATCCATCAGCTCAGCTACGTCGAGGGCTACACGCTGGGGCCTCACGGCCTGGTCTACGAACATGCGTGGTGCGCTCGCCCCGACGGCACGGTCGAGGACCCCACCTGGCCTGACGGCGCCGGCCTCGCCTACCTCGGAATCCCGTTCACCGAAAGCTCCATCGCGCAATTCGAACAACGGCTCGGCCCGACCGCCCGGCTCCTGTTCGACGGCTACCTCGACGGCTGGAGGGTCCTGCGCTCGGGCCTGCCCGCCACGACAGGACGGACCCCCGTCGACCGCTGACAGCCACGGTGGAAGCCATGTCGGCGTCCCTGGTTCCACCGCTGCTCCACCATGATTCCCGCTTCCGCAGCGACGCCTGCCGCGCGCAGGTCGCGAAGTCCGACGTGGACCGCGAGACTGGGCGGATGTGTGGTCGCTATGCCAGTACACGCACCGACGCCGCGCTCGCGGCCGAGTTCGCCGTGGACGACGTGATCGACGAGCCGGTGGAACCGAGTTGGAACGTCTCCCCCACCCAACAGGTGCGAGCGGTCCTGGAACGGTCTCCTCGCGATGACCCCGACGCGCCTGCCACACGGCAGCTCCGCACGCTGCGCTGGGGCTTGGTCCCGTCGTGGGCGAAGGATCCGAAGATCGGCTCGAAGATGATCAATGCGCGGGCGGAGTCACTGGTCTCGAAGCCCGCGTTCAAGGCCGCCGCGCGCCGGCGGAGGTGTCTGCTGCCCGGCGACGGCTACTTCGAGTGGCAGAAGACCGACGCGAAGACCAAGGTGCCCTATTTCCTGCATCTGGGCGACGAGCCGTTGGCGTTCGCGGGCCTGTACGAGCTGCGTCCCGATCCGGATCTGCCCGAGGACGATCCGGCTCGGTGGTTGTGGACGTGCACGATCGTCACGACCGCCGCACCGGATGCTTTGGGGTTCATCCATGACCGCAGTCCGCTGCTGGTTCCCCGTGGCGATCTGCGTGACGCGTGGCTCGATCCGTCCCTCACCGAACCCGACGATGTGCAGGCGTTGATCAACAGCATGCCGCAGCCGCCGCTGGAGCCCTACGAGGTCTCGACCGCGGTCAACAACCCCCGCAACAACGGTCCCGAACTCGTCGCTCCAGTGACGCGCTGACCACTCGTGGCTCTCGGTGTGCCGAGGAGATGGCCGCACGCTTGCCTGTGTGATCGATGAGGCCGGCTGCTCATCCGTGGGGCAGAACGTGTGTCCTCGGGGTGCCGTGCAGGTTCAGTGCTTCGAGAAACCGGACTGCCGACTCTTGGGCCGAGGTGCCCGGCGCGGCCTCCAGCAACGCCAGCAGGCGGATACCGACGTCGTAGGTCAGGTGGGTGAACAAGCGGGCGAGGTCGGGAGCCCAGGGGCCCTCGAAGCGGAGCACGACCTTGCCGCTGTCGTCGATCATGACCGGCTGCCCGTCGACATCGCCGGGGCGCCATCGCGGTGTGCGGTTGACCAACTGCCGCAGGTGCTGGACTTCGTCGTCGAAGTGCTGCCGTTGGTGCATGCTCATCGTCGCCATAACCCCACGATCGCACATACGTTCGAGTCGGCGTCAAGTCACGAATCTGAGCGCATGGCCTGGCGGCGTTTCGGCGCCAGGCCATGGCGGTGACCACGCGAACGGGGAACGGGCGGGCAACAGGCCCCGCCACGCCCGAATCATCGGCCGAGACCGCGCATTGGAAGCGTCTGGAACGCTCTGCGAGCCCGCGTCCACGCACCGTCCGCAGACCGTGGACAACCGGCCACGCCACCCCCGCTCGGTGTCCGCGTCATCGGCGGCCGCCCGGCTGAAGCACCTGTACCCGCGCCTGGTCTGGTCGACCCGCCACCGGAGACCGCACCCGGTGTGATTGTCACGGTTGTGCCGTGAGCACCGATGGCTCCCGCCGACGGCACCAAGTCCGAAACGGTGGGATCGCCCTCACCAGTCGCGGCGCACGAGGGCGGCGAGCTCTGCGTCGCCGGCGACAGGCTGCACTTCTTGAGGCCGTCCCCGCTCGCGCCGTGCGGCGCGTTCTCCATCCGGACTTGGTCGCGCTCCCACCAGCAGCAGGGCGACCATCCCCCAGGCTCCTGCCGCCCACCACGCCCACTGCGCCGCGTCGATCACGGCAACCGCAGCGTCGGTTGCTGCGGCCAGCGTCAGCACGAGCAGTGAGCACCGGAACACCGCGTCCGCGCCGGCGCTAATTGTGTCTTGTCCTTCCACCACAGCCTCGTTTCCGTCACGGCCTGTATCGACAGGACCGGGAAACTGGTTACACATAGCGAAATACCAGGTTGTGGCACGACAAAGCGCCGACTCCGCGAAAGGGTCCGGCGCACACCCCCTCGATCGGCAATCGACCCCGCTGCCTTGACCCAGTCCTGCTCACTTCGCTCGATCGGAGGATCCATCCGGATATCTCACCGCTTGGTTGTGACCAGTCCGACCGCCCTCGCCGAGGAGTGCACGGCTTCGACAACAACGACGACGAGTACGACATCGTCGACCTGGCACCGGTCGCCGTACTCGGGTCCGACACCAAACAAAGATGGCTTTCGGGAACTCGCAGAGGCTGAACCCGACCGCTACCGCCCCGACCTGGCCAACTCGCTGCACAACTCAGTGCCTGCTTCGAACAGGTGGGAGACCTCGATGATGCGCTTCGCGCGCAACGCGAGATGGTGGCTGTGTGGCGAGCGTGCGCTGACCGAGACCGCGAGCTGTACGGGCCTCGCTACCACCGTGAAGCGGCACAACTGCGCCGAAAACTCAACCAGGTGGGCCATTCTGAGGAGGCGGTGACACTTGACCTG
>DATMCA010001221.1:0-11244 GCA_035559015.1 Umezawaea sp.
CGACCTACATGGTGCTGGCGCCGGAACACCCGCTGGTGGACGAGATCGCGACCGCCGAGCAGGCGGCCGACATCGCCGCGTACCGCAGGGCCGCGTCCCTGAAGTCCGAACTGGACCGCCAGGAGAACAAGGACAAGACCGGTGTGTTCACCGGGGCGTTCGCGACGAACCCGGTCAACGGCGCGGAGATCCCGGTCTACATCGCCGACTACGTGCTGATGGGCTACGGCACCGGCGCGATCATGGCGGTGCCCGGCCAGGACCAGCGCGACTGGGACTTCGCGACCGCGTACGACCTGCCGATCATCCGGACCGTGCAGCCGTCCGAGGGCTTCGAGGGCGACGCGTTCACCGGTGACGGCCCCGCGATCAACAGCGGTTTCCTGGACGGGATGGCCATTCAGGAGGCCAAGAGCACGATGATCGCCTGGCTGGAGGAGAACGACCACGGGCAGGGCACCGTGCAGTACAAGCTGCGCGATTGGCTGTTCTCCCGCCAGCGGTACTGGGGTGAGCCGTTCCCGATCGTCTACGACGAGGACGGTCAGCCGATCGCGCTGCCGGAGTCGATGCTGCCGGTCGAGCTGCCGGACGTGGACGACTACTCGCCGCGCACCTTCGACCCGGACGACGCGAACACCGAGCCGTCGCCGCCGCTGTCGCGCGCGACCGGCTGGACCGAGGTCGAGCTGGACCTGGGCGAGGGCCCGAAGAAGTACCGCCGCGACTTCAACGTGATGCCGCAGTGGGCCGGGTCGTGCTGGTACCAGATGCGGTACGTCGACCCGACGGAGTCCGAGCGGTTCGTCAACGCGGAGAACGAGCAGTACTGGCTGGGCCCGCGTCCCGCGGAGCACGGTGCGACCGACCCCGGCGGCGTCGACCTGTACATCGGCGGCGTCGAGCACGCGGTGCTGCACCTGCTGTACTCCCGGTTCTGGCAGAAGGTGCTGTTCGACCTGGGCCAGGTGTCCGGCGACGAGCCGTACCGCAAGCTGTTCAACCAGGGCTACGTGCAGGCGTACGCCTACCTGGACGCGCGCGAGGTGTACGTGCCCGCCGACGAGGTCGTGGAGGAGAACGGCAAGTACTTCTTCAACGGCGAAGAGGTCAAGCGCGAGTACGGCAAGATGGGCAAGAGCCTGAAGAACGTCGTCACGCCGGACGAGATGTGCGAGAACTACGGCGCGGACACGTTCCGGATGTACGAGATGTCGATGGGCCCGATGGACGTGTCCCGTCCGTGGGCGACCAAGGACGTCGTCGGTGCGCAGCGGTTCCTGCAACGGCTGTGGCGCAACCTGGTCGACGAGAACACCGGTGAGCTGCGGGTCGTCGAGGACGCCCCGCCGGTGGAATCGCTGCGGGCGCTGCACAAGGCCATCGCGGGCGTGCACGACGACTACGTGCACCTGCGCTACAACACGGCGGGCGCGAAGCTGATCGAGCTGAACAACCACGTCACCAAGACGTACAGCGCGACCGGCACGCCGAGGGCGCTGGCCGAGGCGATGGTGCAGATGCTGGCGCCGATGAGCCCGCACATCGCCGAGGAGCTGTGGGCGAAGCTGGGCCACGACGAGTCGCTGGCGCACGGGCCGTTCCCGAAGGCGGACGAGCAGTACCTGGTCGAGGACTCCGTGGAGTACCCGATCCAGGTCAACGGCAAGGTGCGCGCCCGGATCACGGTGGCCGCGACCGCCGGTCAGGACGAGGTCAAGGCCGTCGCGCTGGCCGACGAGAAGATCGCCGAACTGGTCGCGGGCGGCACGCCGCGCAAGGTGATCGTCGTGCCCGGCCGCCTGGTGAACATCGTTCTGTAGCAACGCGGACGCGGGGCGCCCCGGTGGCGCCCCGCGTCATCACTCCTCGATGCCCATGGGGATGAAGATGCTCCCCAGCATCGCGTCGAACATCGGCTCCGGGTCGGACACGGCGAACGGGAAGCGGCCGAACACCTCCAGCGCCACGTGCCCGTAGAGCCGCACCCAGGCCTGGAGCAGGTGGAAGATCTCGCCCAGGTGCAGCGACTCCTCGTCCACCGGCACGCCGCGCGCGGTCACCGTCTTGATCAGCACCTGCTGGAACGCCCGCAGGTCGGCGTGCAGGACCTCCGGCGGTTCGGGCGCGACGAGGCCGTGCGGGTGCTCGTGCTTGAGGATCAGCCTGCTGGCGACGTCCAGGAAGACCTTGCCGAACTGGTCGCCGACCCGCGGTTCCCCATCGGGGTCGCGCCGTCCGATGACGTTCTCGGTCGAGGCGAACACGAGGGAGAACTCCTGCGGGTGCGCCAGCGCCCACCTCCGGAAGCCCCGGCACACCGCGTAGACCTGTTCGGTCCCGGCGTCCTCGCCCAGCGGTTCGAGCGCCGAGTACAGCTCGACCTCCAGGTCCCGGCAGATGTCGTCGCACAGGTGGCGCAGCAGGTCCTCGCGCGAGTCGTAGTAGCGGTACAGCGCCGGGGCGGTGATCCCGACCTCGCGAGCGATGGCACGCAGCGTCACGGCTTCGCGGCCGTGGTTCACCAGCAGGGTGCGTGCCTGTCGTCGGATGTCACGCTCGGTCTCCGCGCGGAGCCGTTCGCGGCGAGTGGCCTGGGTCATATGTCACCCCATCGGGTTGTTCACGTCTGTACCGTCGGCCGAGTTCAGTGAACGGTGTTTACGAAGTTGACGCTGTTTGCAGAACCGTAACGCCACTCAGCCTAGGAGGACGAACTTGTTCGCGAAGTGGGGCTCGCTGGCCTACCACCGCCGATGGGTGGTGCTGATCGCGATCGTGCTGCTGTCCGTCGGTGGCGGCATCTGGGGACTCGGTGTCTTCGACAAGCTGAGCCAGGGCGGCTACGACGCGCCGGGCAGCGAGGCGGCGCGGGCCACCCAGGTCGCCCAGGACGCGTTCGGCCGCCAGGGCGGTGACGTCATCGTCATCTACACGGCGCCGCAGGGCACCACGGTCGACTCCCCCGAGGTCGCCGCCAAGATCGCCAAGCAGCTCGACGGGCTGCCCAGCGACGCGGTGAAGCAGGTGGCGTCCTACTGGAACACCCAGCTCCCGACGTTCGCCACGGCCGACCGGACCAAGGCGCTCGCCGCGCTCACCCTCCAGGCGGGCGACTCGAACGCGCAGATCAAGCAGTACCAGCAGATCGCCGACCAGCTCGCGGTCGACGGGGTCGAGTCGCAGGTCGGCGGCCTCATCCCGACCCAGAAGGCGATCAACGACATCACCGCGTCGGACCTGACCAAGGCCGAGGCCGTGTCGCTGCCGATCGTGCTGGTCCTGCTGATCATCATCTTCGGCGGCCTGGTCGCCGCCACGCTGCCGGTGCTCGTCGGCGGCCTGTCGATCATGGGCTCGCTCGGCGTGCTGCACGCCGTCTCGCTCGGTGCCGACGTGAACTCGTTCGCCGTCAACGTCGCCAGCCTGCTCGGGCTCGGCATGGCCATCGACTACGGGCTGTTCATGGTCGGCCGGTTCCGCGAGGAGCTGGCCGCGGGCCGGACCGTCGAGGACGCCGTGCGCCGCACGGTGACTTCGGCAGGCCGAACCGTGGCGTTCTCCTCCACGATCCTGGTCATCGCGCTCGCGGGCCTGCTGCTGTTCCCGCAGGGCTTCCTCAGGTCGCTGAGCTACGGCGGCATGTCGGCCGTCGCCATCGCCGCGGTCGTCTCGCTCACCCTGCTGCCCGCCCTGCTCGGCGTCCTGGGCCACCGCGTCGACAAGTTCTCCATGCCGTGGCGCAAGCGCGCCGCCAAGGGCGAGGAGGGGCGCGGCTGGGAGACCCTCGGCAGGCGCGTCATGAAGCGGCCGGTCCTGGTCGCCGTGCCGATCATCGGTGTCCTGCTCGCCCTCGGCGCGCCGTTCCTCGGCGTGAAGTTCGGCGAGGTCACCGAGAAGGTGCTGCCGGAGGGCAACTCCGCCCGCGTCGCCGCCGAGACGATCAACTCCGACTTCAAGGCGCTGGGCGGCAACGGCTTCAAGATCGTGATCTCCGGTGACCCGGACGCGGCCGCCGTGCAGGCGTACGCGGCGAGGATCGGCGACGTGCCCGGCGTCGACACCGCCCAGGCCACCTCGGAGCCGAAGAACGGCGTCTGGGCGCTGGCCGCCGGCCTCGACGGCGGTGACGCGCACTCCGACCAGGCCAAGCAGGCGCTCAAGGACGTGCGCGCGCTGCCCGTCCCGGACGGCACCGAAGTGCTCGTCGGCGGCCCGACCGCGCTGGTGTCCGACAGCCTGGACGCGATCGCGGCGAACCTGCCGTGGATGGCGCTGCTGCTGATCGGCGCGACCTTCGTGCTGATGTTCCTGGCGTTCGGGTCGCTCGTCCTGCCGATCAAGGCCATGGTGATGAGCGCGCTGAGCTTGTCCGCCACCTTCGGCGTGCTGGTGTGGATCTTCCAGGACGGTCACGGCGCCTCGCTGCTCGGCGTCACGCCCGCGCCGCTGGAGTCCGGCATCGTCGTGCTGATGGCGGCCATCGTGTTCGGCCTGTCGACGGACTACGAGATCTTCCTGCTGTCGCGCATGGTCGAGGCTCGGAGCAAGGGCGCCACCACGGAGGACGCCGTCGCGACCGGACTCGCCAAGACCGGTCGGGTGATCACCGCCGCCGCGCTGCTGCTGAGCGTGGTGATCGGGGCGTTCGCGTTCTCGCAGATCACGATCATGCGGTTCGTCGGCGTCGGCATGATCCTGGCGCTGGTGCTGGACGCCACGGTCGTCCGGATGCTGCTCGTGCCCGCCGTGCTCAAGCTCCTCGGCAACGCGGCCTGGTGGGCGCCCGGTCCGCTGCGCAAGGTCCAGGAGCGGATGGCGATCCACGAGGGCGGCGACGTGGACGACGAGGACGAGCCCGTGCGGGAGCGTTCGCCGCAGCCGGTGGGCTGAGACTCAGGGCGTTGAATCCTCAACTACCACGGGGTATCGTGGTAGTTGAGGATTCAACTATAGGAGCCCGCCATGCCGATCCAGCGCCTGAACCACGCCGTGCTCTACGTCCGGGACGTCACGAAGGCGGTGGCTTTCTACAGCGACGTGCTCGGCTTCAAGGTCATCACGCAGATGGCGGGCCAGGCGGCGTTCCTCCAGGCCGCGGGCTCGACCAACGACCACGACCTAGGCCTGTTCGCCATGGGCCCGCAGGCGGTCGACTCCCCCGCGGGCCGCTCGGCCGTCGGCCTCTACCACCTGGCGTGGGAGGTCGACACGCTCGGCGAACTGCGGACCATCCGGACGAAGCTGGCCGACCACGGCGCGCTCGTCGGCGAGTCCGACCACGGCACGACCAAGGCGCTCTACGCCCGTGACGTCGACGGCATCGAGTTCGAGGTCTGCTGGCTGGTGCCCGCCGACCAGCTCACCGACGAGCTGAAGGCGTTCAAGGGCTCGCGGCGGCTCGACCTGGAAGCCGAGGTCGAGGCGTACGGCGCCGACCGCCGCGGCGGTGTCGGGGTGTCAGTTCCGGCGCTGGGCTGAGTCCGGCGCGAACGCGACCATCGTCGCCTCGAACGCGGTGGGCGTCCCGGTGATCCCCGGCAGGTCCACCTCGTCCAGCCGGAACGTCGCCAGCTCGGCGTCGTCCGACCCGTCCAGCACCGTCGTCGACGACCCGGTGGCCAGGAAGATCCTCCGGTCACCGGGCGCGTTCGACAGCCCGCGGGCGTCGTACGGCAGCCTCCGCAGCAGCGTCCGGGTCGCCGAGTCCACGACCGCGACCGCCCGCTCACCGGTCAGCGCCACGTAGACGCGCGACCCGTCCGGCGTGACCGCCACGGCCCCGGCGCCCTTGCCGACCTCGACGGACCCGACCACCTCCCGCTGCCGCGCGTCGATGACCGCGAGCGTGGCGCGCGGGTTCCGGCCGAGGTGCAGGATGCTCGCGTAGACGGTCTGGCCGTCCGGGCTCACGGACACGTTCTGCGGCATCCCGCCCACCTCGATGGTGGCCTGCCGGCTGAGGGTGCGGGCGTCGACCACGGTCACCGTGCCGTCCTGCGTGCCCGCCACGTAGAGCAGCCGCCCGTCCGGGCTGATCGTGATCCCCTGCACCTGCCCGCCGACCCTGATCAGGGCCGCGAGGCGGAACGCCGCCGGGTCGACCACGGCGATCACGCCGCCGTCCGAGGTCCCGGTCACGTAGAGCCGAGCGCCGTCCGGCGTCATCACGGCCTGCCCGAGCCGGATGCCGGTGCTGAGCCGGTCCACGACGACGCCAGTCTCCGGGTCGATCGCGCTGATCACGCCGGTCCAGCCGTTGACCACGTAGACGAGGCGGCCGTTCGGCGCGACGGCGACACCGGTCGTCCGGCCGCCCGTCCTGGCGGTGGCGAGGACCTTGCCCCGGACCGTGTCGACGACCTGGACCTGACCCGCCCTGCCGACCACGTACGCGTGCGGCGAGCGGCCGTTGGACGCCGGGTCGACCGCGGGCGGAGGGCCTTCGGCGAGGGCCGCCGGGCCCGCGGACACGACGAACAGCGCGGCGAGGGAGAAAACCGCCGTGCCGAGTCGGCGAGGTCCGGTCGTGCTCTGCGCCCGCATGGCGCGAATGGGAACACTTCCGGGTAGACCCGTTCCACTTCCGTCCATCGTCCGGGTGATTTCACAACCTGGTCGAGTGGCGCGAACCAAAAAGAGCCGGTGTGCCCGGCGCCGGTCGCTCGGGGGGCGAAACGACCGACGCCGGACCCCTCCCGATGCGTTGCACCGGTTGGTCGAACCCCGACCAACCGAGACTTACCACCAGCGATGCGGAAAAGTAGGCATTTCGGCGTCAATCCACTACGAATTCGCCGAATTTCGGCGGATCGCCACCAGTTTGGCGTAACGGGTGCCCGCCGTGAGGAGAACCAGTCCGGCTCCGATGAATGCGGCGACCCTGGCGATTCCGTCGAGCGCCGAGAGGTCGAACAGCACCAGTTTCGCGACGGCGGCGCCGACCAGGACCAGACCGGCGATCCGCAGCGGCAGGACGTCGACGCCCCGGACGAGCAGCACCAGCGCGGCGACCGTCCACGACACGGTCACGACGGTGTGCCCGAACAGGAAACCGCTCGGCGTCTGCGACACCAGCAGGGCGGCGCAGAGCACGAAGCAGGCGGTGGCGTAGAGCAGGACCAGGCCCGCGGCGACGAGCGCGACCGGGCTCTTCCCCGGTTCGGCTAGCACCCCGCGGCGGCTGGCCACCCACGGCAGCGAGATCGCGACGAGGGCGAGGACCAGCGCGGTCAGCATCCCGCCGACCAGCGTCCCCGGCGTGCGGAGCGCGAACACGGGGGCTTCGGCGAGCAGGCTCGGCGGGATCGCCTCGGCGGCCAGCAGGAGGCCGAGACCGCCGAACACCGCGCCGCCCAGCAGCGGGCCGCGCGAAGCGGTCCGGTCGGCGAGCACGATCAGCAGCAGCGCCTCGAACAGCACGGTGGCCGCCCGCGCACTGCCGTCGAGGGCGATGGCCGTGGTCTGGAACAGGCCGAACACGGCGACGACACCGGCCGCCGTGACGTAGGGCGCGGGCAGCGACTTCCGACCGACCGACCACAGGGCGACCATCAGCACGGTGATCGCGCCGGCCATCGCGGTCGCCCACACGCGGTCCAGCAGCACGGTAGCGAGCAGCGCGGGCACCGGCGACGCGGCGACCATGATCACCGACACCACGTCCTGGGGACGGCGCCGGACCGAGATGAGCGAGCTGAGCACGCCGACCACCGCGGTCAGCAGGATGATCGCCGCCGTCGGGGCCTGCTCACGGGCGGGCACGGCGAAACCGATCGCCAGCACCGAGCCGATCACCGCGGGCGCACCCGCCGCGATGGCGAGCCACGGCCAGTTCCGGCGCCACTGCACCGGGCTGGCGGCCGTCTTGAGCACGAGCAGGAAGCCGACCAGCAGCGGGGTGAAACCGCCGGTCAGGATCGGCGCGAACACCGCGCAGGCCAGCACGACGCCGATGGCGAACGTCGGCGAGTCCCAGCGCATGGCCAGCAGCAGACCGCCGAGCGCGACCACCAGGCCGACGGCGAGCCCGGCCCACTGCGGCAGGAACGAGTAGATCTTGGTCGCTGCCACGACGTCCAGGTACAGCGCGGCGACACCGGTCGCGGCCAGCGCGAACGCGCCCGTGCGGGCGGTCTCCGTGCGGTGCAGCCGCAGCCCGATCCCGACGAGGGCGATCGCCAGCACGGCACCGCCGACCACGCGGGGCAGCGGGCCGAGGTAGTCGCGCTGCACGGCCAGGACCAGCAGCAGCACGACGCCGAGCAACGTCACCACGCCACCGACCCAGGCGAGCAGCTTGCTGCCCGCGCCGTCCTCGCCCAGCCTGTCGATCAACGTCCTGCGCGGCACGGGCGGCGGGGTCGGACGGCCCTGCCACTGCTGCTGCGGACCCACCTGCGGACGCCACGGCATCTGGCCGGGCAGCGGTTGCGCGGCACCGGCGTAGGCGTACGCGGGCTCGTGGACCGGCTGCACGGGGTGGAACGGCTGCGACGGCACGCCCTGGCCGGGAGTGGCCGGGGCCTGCGGCTGACCGAGCTGTGCCTGACCCGGCTGTCCCTGGCCGGGCAGACCCTGGGCGGGCAGGGGCTGGGCAGGCTGGGTTTGACCCGGCTGGGTCTGGGCGGGCGGCTCGGCCGGTGCCGGGGTCGCCGCCGCGGCCTGGTCGGTCCGGGGCTGTGCCGCCGAGGTCTGGACCGGGGCCTGGCCCGGCACGTACGGGGCCTGCGGGGTCGACGCGGCGGCGAGCGCCGCCTTGGCCGCTTGCAGCTGGGCCGAAGCCACCTGGGCCTCCGCCGCCGCGCCGATCCCCTGTCCCGCCGGGTCCGGCGTGAGCTGCTTGACCTGGAACCTGCGGAGTTCCATGCCGACGTCACCCAGCTTGCGGCCGAGTTCCCCCAGCTCATCGGCGAGGCGCAACAGCGGGTCTGGTCCAGTCATGCGCTCAGCTTGAGGCCTGGATGTCCGTTTTTGATCCGTACCTCTACTCAAGCCTGATGACGATGTGGTCACCGACTGAATCGATGAACTTGACGAACACCCCCGTGTAACCGATTAACTAGGTCGTGTAATCGATTACCAGTGCGCGAGGAGGTGCGCAGCGTGACGACGATGAAGGATGTCGCGAGCCACGCCGGGGTGTCCACGGCGACGGTGTCGCGCGTGCTCAACGGTCACGCGGCCCCGACCCAGGAGACCCGCACCCGCGTGCTGGCCGCCATCGAGGAGCTCGGGTACCGGCCCAACGCGCTCGCCCGGTCCCTGCGGACCACCGCGACCAAGACGTTCGGGCTGGTGATCAGCGACCTGGTCAACCCGTTCTTCGCCGAGATCGCCCGCGCGGTCGAGCAGGAGGCGCGCGCCCACGGCTACTGCGTCGTGCTGGCCAACGCCGACGAGAGCGCCGAGCAGCAGACCACCTACGTGCGCACGCTCCTGGACCGCCGCGTCGACGGGCTGCTGGTCTGCCCCGCGACCGACGACGCGGCGTGGATGGACGAGGTCGTCGCGACCGGGTTGCCGCTGGTCCTGCTCGACCGGTCGGTGCCCGGCGCGGACTGCCCCGTCGTGCGGGTCGACGGTGCGGAGGCGCTCGCCGACCTGGCCGCGACCCTGGTCGGCGCCGGTCACGAGCGGGTCGGCGTGATCGCCGGTCCGTCGGACACCAGCACCGGCCGGGAGCGGCTGGCCCAGTTCGGCTCCGCGCTCGCCGAACTGGGCCACCCCGTGCACCCCGACCACGTGGTGCACGGCGACTTCCGCTGGGAGAGCGGCGCGCAGGCCGCGGCGAAGCTCATGGAGCTGCCCGACCGCCCCACCGCGCTGGTCGCGATGGACAACCTGATGGGGCTCGGCGCGCTGGAGCAGGTGCGGAAGATGGGTCTGTCCGTGCCCGGCGACGTCGGCCTCGCCGTCTACGACGACCAGCCGTGGTTCCCGCTGCTCGACCCGCCGCTCACGGTCATCGCCCAGCCGACGGTGGAGATGGGCCGCGCCGCCGCGCGCTGCCTGATCGCGCTGATCGCGGACGAGCAGCCGCCGGACGTCGGGCTCACCGCTCGCCTGGTGAAGCGCGGCTCGTGCGGGGAGGCCGGTCGTGGCTGAGCTGCTGAGGGCGACCGGCGTCACCAAGCGCTTCACCGGCGCGCTGGCGCTGGACGGGGTGGACTTCGAGGTCCGGTCCGGTGAGGTCCACGTGCTGCTCGGCGAGAACGGCGCGGGCAAGTCGACGCTGGTCAAGGTCCTCGCGGGCGTGCACCGGCCGGACGCGGGCGAGGTCGTGCTCGCCGACGGCGTGCGGCTCGCGGTGATCTACCAGGAGCTGACGCTCGTGCCGGAGCTGTCGGTCGCGGAGAACCTGTTCCTCGGCCGTCCGCCGCGCCGGTTCGGCGTCGTCGACCAGGCCCGGATGCGCCGGGACGCCGTCGCCCTGCTCGACCGGGTCGGGCTCGCCGTCGACCCGCGGACGCCGGTCAAGCACCTCGGCATCGCCCAGCAGCAGATGGTCGAGATCGCCCGCGCGCTCGACCTGGACGCGGGCGTGCTCGTGCTGGACGAGCCGACGGCCGTGCTCACCGACACCGAGGCGGACCGGCTGCTGGAGATCATGGCCGAGCTGCGCGACCAGGGCGTCGGGCTCGTGTTCATCACCCACCACCTCGACGAGATCCGCCGGATCGCCGACCGCAGCACCGTCCTGCGCGACGGTCGCAGCGTCGGCGTGCTGCCGAAGGGCGCGAGCGTCGAGCAGATGATCGAGCTGATGGTCGGCCGGGCGATCTCCGAGCAGTACCCCCGGCACCGGCAGGACCCCGGCGTAGTGCTGCTCAAGATCGACGGCCTGACTCGTAACGGTGTTTTCCAAGACGTGTCGATCGAGGTCCGCGCCGGTGAGGTCGTCGGCGTCGCCGGACTCGTCGGAGCGGGTCGCACGGAGGTCGTGCGAGCCGCGTTCGGCGCGGACCGGTACGACTCCGGGCACGTCGAGGTCGGTGGCAAGCGCTTGGCCGGCGGTGACGTGCAGGCCGCCGTGCGCGCCGGGCTGGGCCTGGTGCCGGAGGACCGCAAGGGCCAGGGGCTCGTGCTCACGTCCAGCGTCGGCGAGAACCTCGGGCTGGTGACGCTCGGGTCCGCGACCAGGTTCGGCGTCGTCGACCGCAAGGGCCAGCGCACGAGGGCCGCCGACATGGCGTCGGCGCTGCGGGTCAAGACGTCCGGTCTCGGCCAGGAGGTCCGCGAGCT